>JAZBNQ010000108.1:0-3257 GCA_036350775.1 Mariniphaga sp. | reverse complement strand
AGGAGGGGTCGCCGGGCCGTTGGGTTATAGAAGGCCAGGCGGGGGTGGTTCTTGTTAATTTCATCCAAATCTTTTACCTTTAAATCAAAAAAAATGGCAAAGCTCCACAATCTTCATTCATTAAAACCCATCAGAAAAAACCTGCGTAACAATTCCACCTCAGCCGAGGCTACCTTGTGGAAGATTTTGAAAAAAAGTCAGGTTGGCGGATTTAAATTTCGGCGGCAACATTCTGTGGGAAAATATGTACTCGATTTTTATTGTCCGTCTCTTCAGCTTGCCATTGAACTGGATGGTGAATCGCATGCTGATTTGATAAACATTGCACAGGATGCAGAACGTGATGAATGGTTGAACCAGCAGGGAATCACGGTTTTTCGTTATGAAAACCGTTGGGTGTTTGAATACCCGGATGTGATAAAAAAAGATATTCTGGAGTTTGGGGAGAAAAAGCTTTAAGAACCACCTCGTCTTCGTCTGACGACGAAGCCACTCCTCCTAACCAGAATGTAGGAAACTGGTTAGGAGGAGAAATTTGTGCTCCTGACATCTTTAGCAGTAAAATAGTATTCAAACTTTTCAGCGAAGCTGTTGAACCACAAATGAGATTTATTCCCCGTATGAGATTAACTGGTATGCCTTTACCTGGTTCTTAAAAAATGTGGGCACATACAGGATTTGGTTTTCAATGGAAAAATCGAGGTCTGCTGCGTTTTCTTCCAAAGTTTCGGTATCCAAAAGCGTTGTGGTTTCGCCACCGGCAGATACATAAAATATTTTTCCGGCCCAGCTGGTACATAAATATCCGCCGTCGCCCACAGGAGCAATGGCATCGCCATGTCCCATATTTTCGGCAATAATTTCTACTTCTTTGGAATCGTGGTTTATCTCTTTAAACTGACTGCTTGCACTGGTAATTAAAAGCATCCGGTCTTTTTCCCAATACAATCCGTTAAAACGTTCGCCTTCTTCACCCTGCAAATACACGTTAACGTCTCCGTTTTTTACGGCATATATTTTTTGTGAACCCGACCCGGAAACATATACCACCCCATCTTCTCCCACAGTAATATCATTTAACTGCGGTTCACCTTCAAACTCCAGTTTATTCATGATTTCACCGGTTTCGATGTTTGCTTCCACCAACACGTCAATGTCGGCAATAAAAAGAGAATTTCCCAATATCCCCATTCCTTTTGGTGCATTTAACCCTTCAATCCATTTTAATTCGGTGATGTTGCCCTGCATGTCCATTTTCGATATAAACCCGTTTCCGTCTTTCTCCCAGGGGTTTAAATTTACATTTGAAACATACAAAACATTACGCTCCCGATCGATCAAAACCGATTCAGGGGTTCGTAAAAGTGTGTCCGATTCCCAGGTCAATTCAATTTTATAAGCGGGGTCTGCTGCCTGGGTTTCTGTTTTTACTGTGTTTTTCTTTTGTGCCGAATTGCATGAAACGATGGCAGTTAATACGATAATAATTAAAAAATTCTTCATGATACACGATTGCTTATTGTTTATATATTCAACAAATTATGTTCTAAAGGTAAGTCATTTTGACCAAAAAATAAATCTTATCCTTCTTCATCCTGTTCTTCAAACGGTTCGACTATACATTCATACTCCAGGTTTACAAATTCGTTTTTGGTCAGCCATTTTTCTGAAATCGTCATGGAATAAAGGTTGTTGCCCTTGTTTTGCAGGTCCCAAACAATACCTTCCGCTTCTGGAAACGGCACCCGGCCCTCCAGTTGGTCGCCCAGTAACCGGTTAAGTAAATTGTTTTCTGAAAGGCCCTGTCTTAAGGCTTTTAACGCATCTTCCTTTGTTAGCTCCACCGGGTTCTGGTGTTCGTCGGATAGTTCAAATTCCACGATGTTTACACTCACCTGGGGGAATTTTCCGTTGTAAGCCTCGTAAAGCAACTGGTTAATGTTGAATAAATCGTGGTGCAGGTAAATGTCGGTATAAGTTTCAGCGGATTTTACCCTTAGCATTTCGTGCGAAAGGTTATCAATCTGCCCTTCGTTTAAAACATCCGAGAGCTTGTAGTCAAGCAGAATAGCAGCCGCCTCGTTGGGTTCAAAGTCTGAAATGGCCATAAAAAGGTATTCCTTCAGTTCTGCAGGTTTTACCTGGTCTGCATCGGGGAACTCAAATCTGACCAGCAGTTCCTTAAAGTCGTCGTTACTCCAGGCTCCTTCCAACTTATCGGCCGATTTTACATCGTTTATTTTTACGAGATACTTCATGTAAAGAATTTTTGGTTTCTACTTATTCTAACTCCCTTCGTGGTTAATTGTTTCATTTTATTTTTATGTGGGTGAGCACTATTCCTGCAAAAACCACTGCCAGTCCGGTTATGTCCATCAATTGCAGTGTATCGCCAAATGCAATCCATGCCATCAGCATGGTAACCGGTGGCCCCAGATAAAACAGGCTGGCTACCCGGGTGGCATCCATCTGTTCAATTAAGCGCCACATGAGTGCGTAGGCAACTAACGACACGCCAACAGTGAGCCAAATCATGGTGTAAATGAATTCAGGTTCCCATTGGGTCGCCAGCTTCTCAATAAAAATGGCGGGTACTGCCAGTGCTACCATCGTGGCGAGGCTCTGGTAAAAAAGGGTCAAATCCAAAGGCAAATGGTAGGTTGTTTTGCTGATGTCCATTTTTCGTTGTATCAATGTTGCAATGGTTATGGCAACTACCGAACCCAGTGGTATTAAATAGCCGAAAACCGATTCGGGTGCATCAAAATCAATTCGGTAAAGCACGGTTACAGCTACACCTCCAAAACCGATGATTAAACCCAACCACCGGTGAAAAGGAGTTGGTTCTCCTACTGCAATACCTGAAAATGCCCCGGTGGTCAATGGCTGCAACGCCACCACCATGGCAATGATGCCGGCAGGAACATCCTGGTCCAGTGCCAAAAGCACACAACTCAGCCAAACGCCATGAGCCAAAAATCCTACCCCCATGTTATACCCCAATGCCAAACGGCTTATCCGCCGAAAGCGTTTTTTTACAAGAAGGTATAAAAAGGCAAGAATGGTGAGGGCAAGGTATCGCCAGAAAACCAGGGTAAACGGCCCGGTGTAGGGTAATCCGTATTCTGCTCCAATAAATCCCGAATTCCAGAGCAATACAAACCCAACGGCCAGGAGCAGGATTTTTTTGTTTATGGATTTATTGATTATCATTTATCGGGTTTGACCATTTTTCGATATAAATTTGAACAACTTTT
>JAZBNQ010000107.1:0-27554 GCA_036350775.1 Mariniphaga sp. | reverse complement strand
CAGAAATAAGTGTTCTGTCAACTGTTGCTTTTAGTTTTGCAGGCTGGCCGGTTGTTTTAACACTTTTTTCAGCCCAGGTTTCCCCATTTTTGTAAGTTCCCTACTTTTAGTTCTCCCGGTTCGTATTGAACATCGCTCCACCGCGGGCGGTACTCAAATTCTTCTTTTTTCTTTTTTCCCAAAGAATTTCCGTTTAAGAAAAGTTCGGCTTCGTCACCGGAGGTAAAAACATGAACCGGAGTAACTTTGCCGATTCGTTCGGGCCAGTTCCAGTGGAGCAGGATGTGTGCCATTGCCAGATCTGGTCGCACCTTATAAATTTTTTTCCTGAATAATGCCAATCGATTATTCCACGATATTACAAATCAGCAGCAAAAGTTTTAAGCCACTCACGTAAGGGTTTTCCTACTTCCTCGTGCTCCAGTCCGTAAATGATATTTGTTTTCAGGAAGTCAAGTTTATTGCCAATATCGTAACGTGTTCCTTTGAATTTCAGCCCATACATGGCGTATTTTTTCACCATTTCGCGCATGGCATCGGTAAGCTGGATTTCGTTGTTTTTGCCCGGTTGGGTTTTGTCCAGGTAATCGAAAATTTCGGGGGTAAAAATATATCGGCTTGCAATGGCAAGGTTCGAAGGTGCTTCCTCTTTCGAGGGTTTTTCAATAAAATCTTCGGCAATCATCACATGTTTTTCCAGGTTTTTACCTTTAATTACACCATAGCGGTGCACGTTCTCCATGGGAACCTCTTCGAGCGCCACCACCGAACTTTTATACCTTTCATAAACGTCAATGAGTTGTTTGGTAATGGGTGCTCCTTTTCCGCTAATAAGTGTATCGCCCAGCAAAACTGCAAATGGCTCCTTGCCAACATGATCGCGGGCATACCGAATGGCATCTCCCAAGCCGTTCATCTCTTTTTGCCAGATAAAATGGATGTTGGCCAGATTCGATATTTTTTTGATTTGCTCCAGCAAGTCGAACTGTTTTTTTGCTATAAGCGATTCTTCCAGTTGCAGGCTCCGATCGAAATGTTCTTCGATGGCACGTTTCCCTTTTCCAATAATCATCAGAATATCAGTAATGCCGCTTGAAACGGCTTCTTCCACTACATACTGAATTACCGGAGTGTCCACAATCGGAATCATCTCTTTGGGTTGCGATTTGGTAATGGGTAAAAATCGGGTACCCCACCCGGCGGCGGGGATTACTGCTTTTTTAATCATGTTAAAATTAATTTACAATATTGGGTTTTATCACTTCTATCTCTTTTTTTGCCAGTGTTTTAACCAGCTTTTGGAACATTTCCTCATTTTCGTAAGTTCCAATAATTGCTCCCCCTGAGCCGGTAAATTTTGCCGATGCACCAATCGATCGGGCTGCTTCCACCATTTCAATATTACCTTTTGTAATGGCAATGAGGCTGCGACGCAAATCGAAATTGGCATTTATCAGTTCATGCATAGTTTTGCAATCTTTTGTTTGTAAGGCATCGCGAAATCTCTCGGTGAAACCGGCCCACTTTCCCATGGCATCCAGTACCTTTTGTTCGCCAATATTAAACCTTGCCCGCAGGTTATTGTGCAATACTTCGGTACCTTCCGAAAGGTTTTTTCTGAAGGCGATATACATGTTTGGAAACTGCGATGCATTAAGAACTTCGTAGTTACCAAAACCCTGTTTTTTCATAATTTCTTTGTTGAAATCCATATAAACCGGCTGGCCGTATGCCTGCACTACCCGGTCTTGCAAACCGGCAGCAATGCCAAGTTCTTTATCTTCAACACTTAAAACCAGGTTGGCCAGAATGGGTTTGGGAATAGCAACTCCATAAAATGAAATCAGTGCTTTCATACAAGCTGTAATGATGGCACTGCTTCCTGCAAGTCCCAGCCGTAGCGGAATGTTTGAATCGTACCGGATAGTGAAATTCCGTTTATCGAGCTGGATGTGGCATTCCTGGCAATAATCGTAAAAAACTTTGATGGTTGCTTTCAGCAAACGTATTCCACCGTAATAACCAGAGCTGTTTACGTTTTCAACCAGTTCTTTAATGCTGTTAAAACTGGTTTTGTCAAGCCTTTGCGGCTGTATGTCCAGTTCGGGAGTTTGGTACAGTTGCACTTTCGCCTGAAAATTTGAAAAAAGGAAGGCTATGGTTTTTCCGTAATATCCGTCTGACGGATTTCCTATAACCGCTGCCCTTGGGTAACAAAATGTTTCAATAATCATTTCCCGGGGTTTTAAAAATTATGAATTCCATTTTTTTATGGCTGCCACATTCACATCATTATTAACGTTGCGGGCCAGAGGTGTGTATAAAAATTCCAGTTCCTTATTAAAATATTCACAAATTTTTCCACGAACCATTTTCATGGTGGTGTTAACCAATCCGTTTTCCTGGTTAAATGTTTCGGGCAAAACTACAAAAGTTGCCGGTAACCAGCGTTCCGGAAACATATTCTCGTGCTGGCCACCTTTTTTGTATGCTTGTATTTCATTTAAAAGAATTTGTATCGATTCATTATTTCCTTCTTCGCTTTCCGGTTTTATATTCCGTTTATTTAGTTCATGGTTAATGGCATTAATATCAGGAACTATCATGGCCGAGGTGTACGGATTCTGATTGTTGTACAACATCATTTGCTGAATGTAGGGCGATTGTTCTACTATTGCTTCTTCAATTCCTTCCGGGCTGTATTTTTCCCCATCGTTGCCTATGAGCAGGCTTTTAAATCTTCCCAAAACATAAAGAAATTCGTCTTTATCCATATATCCCATATCGCCGGTATGTAACCAGCCGTTTTTGATGGTTTCGGCAGTAGCAGTTGGATTATTCCAGTAACCGAGCATCACATTGTCGCCTTTTACCACAATTTCGCCTTTTTGTCCGGCAGGCATTTCGTTGCCGTCTTCATCCAGAATTTTAACTTCAAGATATTTGGCCAACTTGCCCGAAGAACCAAATTTAATAGCATGAAGTGCGTTGGATGAAATGACAGGTGCCGCTTCTGTAAGCCCGTATCCCTGGCAAACCGGCATTCCAATGGCGTAAAAAAACTTTTGCAATTCCACGTCGAGAAGCGCCCCGCCACCAATGAAAAATTTCAGTTCTCCACCAAAACCTTCCCGTATTTTTTTAAAAAGAATAGTATCGAAAATCCAAAGAAGAGGTTTCAGTAAAAAACGCCATCCTTTCCCGCGGTTGTGCCCCATTCCATTGTGTGCATAGCCCACTTTTAGCGCAAACTGGAAAACCTTATACAGGGTTTCCCCTTTTTTACGGATTTGTCCTTCGATGTTTTGTCTGAATTTTTTACTAAACGCCGGAACACTCATCAGAATGGTAGGCTTAATTTCTTTTATATTCTGCGGAATATTTTTTAGTGTTTCGAGGGGAGTTTTGCCCACTTCTACCGAGGCAATGCTGGCGCCTTTGTACATAAATGCATACAGGCAGCAGGTGTGTGCAAATGCATGGTCCCAGGGTAGAATTGCCAGGGTTCGCCAGTCAGAATGAAGTTCCATTAAAGTGTTTGATTGCACTACGTTTGCAGCGTAATTCAAGTGTGAAAGCATAATGCCCTTCGGGTCGGCGGTTGTACCCGACGTGTAACTAATGTTAGCCAAATCGTTGGGTTGAATATTTTTCCAGATTGATTCTACTTCTTTTTCATGAGTTTTGAGGTAATCTTCACCGAGTTTCATCAATTCGCGGTAGTTCACATCGTTTTCTCCCGGATTTTTTTTACCATCAAGATAAATGATTTTTTCAACACCGGGCAATGAATGGCGAATCGCTTCCACTTTTGCAGCATGCGGAGCCGACACAAAAATGTACCTGCTGCCGCTGTGCTGAAGTCGGAAGATAAGTTCATTTTCGTGCAATCGAATGGAAAGCGGCACGTTTACACCGCCTGCATAAAGCATTCCCAACTCGCTGATAATCCAGTCACTTCGACCATCGGAAATTAATCCTGAACGATCGCCTTTTTTCATGCCGATAGCAATTAGGCCCGCTGCAAGATTCAGTACTTTTTCCCTTGTTTCTTTATAGGAAGTTCCTTCAAATTTTCCGTCTTTTTTTTCCCAGAGGTAAATGTTGTTTGGATAGTTGGCAACGGTAGTTTCAAAAAGTTCGATGATGGTCTTCATTCCTTTTGATTTGGTAATTTTTTGTTTTCGATCCAAAAGTAGCAAAAATTAGGAATATTCAACGATTTTGAGAGTGTTGGTGAAAGTGATGGGGATTGGCCAAAAATATTAAAACCACCAGGCGAATACTCTGTCACCTGGTGATTATCAGAATTTTGTTTTTACAGCAACGAAAACGTATAAATTGTTTTTTCGTTGTATTTTTCTCCAGGTTTTAGCAGTGTTGAAGGAAAATCTGGTTGATGCACTGAATCGGGATAGTGTTGGGTTTCCAGTGCAACTCCTGAATAACTTCCGAATTTCTTAACTCCCTCAATTTCCAGTTCAGGAATCCAGTACCCAGTATAAAGCTGCATTCCGGGTTGTGAAGTAAAAACCTCCACCTGCCGGCCACTTTTATTTTCGCGCAATGTTCCGGTATATTTTAGTTCTCCGGTTTCATTTTCCAAAACAAAATTGTCATCGTAGCCGGTGGGTAACTGATCTAAATCTTTTTCGAAAGTTTTAAATTCACTAAAATCAAAGGGAGTATTTTTTGTATCCTGAATTTTTCCGGTAGGAATTTGTTCCACCATTTCCGTCATTTTTGAGGCTGAAAGTTTAAGTTCATGGTTTAAAATGTTTTCTTTTCCGCCAGAGAGATTGAAATAGGTGTGGTTGGTAAGATTTACAACAGTAGTTTGGTCGGTTTCGGCCACATACTCCAAAACCAGTTCATTTGCTGCCGTTAAAGAGCAAATGCATCTTACCTGAAGGTTTCCCGGGTAATTTTCTTCTATGTGCGGACTCAGGTAGGAGAATTCCACACCCACAACCTTTTCGGTTTGGTATGGTTTAGCATCCCATAATCGCTTGTCGAAACCGATTTTACCCCCATGCAAATGATTGGGGCCGTTGTTTACTGCCAGTTCATAAGTTTTGCCTTCTATTTCGAGATGACCGTTGGCAATACGATTTCCAAATCGCCCGATTATTGCTCCGAAATAGGGATAGCTTTCGAGGTACTCTTTGTTCAGGTAATGTTCGAGTTTACTAAAACCACAGACAATGTTTTCCCGTACATCATTTTTGTCGGGCATAATTATGGATGTAATAATAATTCCGTAGTTGGTTATTTTCACTTCCAGCCCATTGTTGCCTGTAAGAGTAAAAAGTTGAACTTCCCGCCCATCAGGAAGGTTTCCGAATTTTTCTGATTGTAAGTTCATTAGCTTTTTTAAATTTATTGATGCAATTTTATAAGAATTATTTTGAATTTTCCATACTTTACTACAAAAATGCAAAAATTGATTTTGCAAACTGGTAGGTACTGGTAGTGTTATAAAACATGTTTACATTTAAGCTTTTAATTTATTTTTGCTAAAAACCTAAATATAGAACCTTGAAGAGAGTAATTAAAATTAATACCAGATCGCCTCAGCCAAAATACAGGCAAATAATCGATTCGGTTTACAGCGCCATTGAACTTGGAAAACTCAAAAAAGGAGATAAAATTCCTTCTATAAATCAGATTTGTACAGAGTATGGTTTAAGCCGTGATACCGTCATGCTTGCGTTTAGCGAGTTAAAATCAAAAGGAATTTTAATCAGCCAACCCGGTAAGGGGTATTATATTTCAACGACAGAAACAGATCGGGAAGAAAAAGTATTTGTTTTATTTGACGAATTGAATGCCTTTAAGGAAGATTTGTATAACTCTCTGGTAAGTACAATGAAAGGAAAAGCCAGTGTTGAATTGTTTTTTCATCATTTTAATTACAGGATGTTTAAAAATCTCATACTTGAAAGTATCGGCCATTTTACTTCTTATATTATTATGCCGGCAACATTTGACAATACAAGTCATTTAATTTCGAAACTTCCTGCCGACAAGGTTTTTATAATCGACAGGTTAAAGGCTGATCTTGTTAATTACCCGGTTGTTTATCAGGACTTTGAAATGGATTTTTATGATGCATTAAAAGAAGGCAATACTTTACTGAAAAAATACAGGAAACTGGTTTTTGTAAATCCGGGTGGAAAAGAACCTGCAGAACGAATAAAAGGTTTTGAACGGTTTTGCAAAGAATGCAATTTTGAATATCAGGTGGTTAAATCACTTAACGGCATGCGTCCCGGATTATATGAAGCCTGGTTTCTGATTTCTGATCGCGATTTAGTACAATTGGTTAAAATGGCCAAAGAATATAAATATAAACTGGGCAAAAAATTTGGAATTGTTTCTTTCAACGATACAATGTTAAAGGAAGTGGTTGCAGGAGGGATAACAACCATTTCAACAGATTTTACTGAAATGGGAAAAACCTTGGGAAAAATGCTTATACACCGCAAAAACGGAAATGTACGCAATCCTTCCAAACTAATTGTTCGAAAAAGCCTGTAAAAAAGTGGTGTTATGAAACATTTTAGTTTAAAAACTGCTATTCCGTTATTAAAATATATATTTGCGAAATCACCTACTGGTACCTACCAGTTATATTACTGGCTTAAGCTATTGAAATAAACTCAACCTGATGAAATATTAATTTTTATATAGGAATAACCAAATTTTTAATTATGGCAAAGATTGATAGTTTAATCGAAAAAATTAACGGTGGAAATAACTTGTTGTTTAATGAGTTATATGGAACCGAAGAAAAAGTGTTAAAAGAACAGGCTGACAGGTACAGCAACCTGCTTGATGATTTTCGGAAAACGTATGGAAAAGATGATGTCATTTTGTTTAGTTCTCCCGGGCGAACTGAAATTGGCGGAAATCATACCGACCATAATCACGGAAGGGTGCTTGCAGGTGCGGTAAACCTCGACAATATTGCTGTTGCAGCAGCCAACGGAAGCAACACCATCCGAATTAAATCTTCAGGTTATCCTGAATTTCAGGTTGATATTTCTGATCTGGCTATTGATGAATCGAATTTCTATACATCGAATTCATTGGTAAAAGGTATTTGTGCCAAAATGCAGGAAAATGGCTATAAAACAGGTGGTTTTGATGCGTGTATTGACGGCAGGGTGCCTAAAGGTTCAGGATTAAGTTCTTCGGCTTCCTTTGAAGTACTTGTTGGTGAAATTATCAATATATTGTTTAACGACGGGAAAATGCCGGCTGTTGAAAATGCAATAATCGGGCAGTGGGCTGAAAACAACTATTTTGGAAAACCATGCGGGTTGATGGATCAAACTGCTTGTTCAGTGGGCGGATTAATTACCATCGATTTTAAAGACCCGGCCAATCCTATAGTAAAAGAAATTGATTTTGACTTTGTTTCTACAGGATTTTCACTGGTTATTACTGATGTTGGCGGCGGGCACGACGATGCTGCCTCACAGGCAGAATATGCTTCTTTGCCTACCGAAATGAAATCGGTGGCTGCCGAATTGGGCGCTAAAGTTTTACGCGAAGTTACACTCGAACAAATTGTGAAAAAAATTCCGGAGATTCGCAAAAATACAGGCGATCGGGCCATTCTGCGTGCCTATCATTTTCAGGGCGACAACCAGCGTGTAGTCGATCAGGTTACTGCACTTGAAAAAAATGATTTTCAGGGATTTCTTAAAATGGTTGTCGAGTCGGGCTACAGCTCGTTTATGTACAATCAGAATATTTTTGATGTAGTTCATAAAAACGAACAGGTGGTCTCCCTGGCCCTGGCACTCAGCGAAATGGTGCTAAAAGGAAAAGGTGCATGGCGGGTTCACGGTGGTGGATTTGGCGGCACAATTCAGGCTTTTGTTCCGCAGGAAAAACTTGATGAATATGTTGAAACGCTGGAACATGTTTATGGCAAAGGAAGTTGTCATAAGTTATTTATCAGAAGCAAAGGAGCTGTTAAACTTGATTTGTAAAAAGTTACTGCTTTCCGGCTTTTTTGATAACAATAATTTTATACTTTTACCACGATCGAATAAAAACGGAAAATTCAGTTTCAGATAGCAACTATAAATAAATAAAAAATTACTTAATCCATTTAAAGTTATTATTATGAATCAAAACAAAAGTTATGTGCTGCCCATCATTATGATGATCTTACTTTTTGGTATGATCTCATTTGTTACCAATTTGGCTGCGCCTATGGGTATTGTTCTGAAAAACCAGTTTAATGTTCCCAACTCGCTGGGAATGCTGGGTAATTTTGCAAATTTTATTGCTTATGCAGTAATGGGTATCCCCGGAGGAATTTTGCTTCAAAAAGTGGGATATAAACGCACTGCACTTATTGCAATTGCAGTCGGATTCGTAGGTGTTGGAATTCAGTATCTCTCCGGACACGCTGAAAGCTTTGGAGTATATCTGTTAGGTGCATTTGTGGCAGGTTTTTCCATGTGTTTATTAAACATTGTGGTAAACCCGATGCTCAACACACTTGGCGGAGGTGGAAACAAAGGAAACCAGCTCATTCAGGTTGGTGGTTCTTTTAATTCAGTAATGGCTACATTTACTCCTGTATTTGTAGGTATTTTGATTGGAGAAGCAACAAAAGCCAATATTACAGATGTTTTTCCTATTCTGTATATTGCACTTGGCGTATTTGCTCTCGTATTTTTCATTTTGTGGGCTACTTCTATTCCTGAACCACATGCCGATCAGCCTAAAGAACCCCTGGGCAGCCTGATGTCAGGTGCGCTTAAATTCCGCCATTTTGTTTTGGGTGCCATTGCAATTTTTGTTTATGTAGGTGTTGAAGTTGGAACACCTGGTATTGCAAACTTATATATGACAACACCAAGCATCGAAAAATCGCAGGAAATTATTGCAACTTATGCCAGTCAGCCTGATGCTGTTAGCCAGGATGCTTACGAAACTGCACAAAGAATTCTTGATGGCAGAGACACTCCCGGATTGGGAATTGGTGCCGGAATTGCAGGCGGTGTTGTAGGATTCTACTGGCTGCTTATGTTAGTTGGCCGTTTATTCGGTGCAGGTTTCGGACATAAAATCTCAAGCCGAAGTATGTTAAGTACTGCATCACTCGTTGGATTGATTCTCGTACTTTTGGCCATTTTCTGGCCTGCGAAAACCGAGTTCTCAATGCCTACATTTAATGTGGTAGGAGGTGCGTTGAAATTTGGACTGTATTCCGTGCCAATTAAGTTTTTCTTCTTGGCTTTGGTTGGTTTGTGTACTTCCATTATGTGGGGAAGTATTTTCAACCTTGCTGTTGAGGGCTTAGGTAAATACCTGGCAGCTGCATCCGGTATTTTTATGGTATTGGTTGCCGGCGGTGGGATCCTCCCTGCCATTCAGGGATGGGTTGCTGATATTGCCAATTATGAAATGAGTTACTGGGTAATTATTGCCGGGCTGGCATACCTCCTGTTCTATGGTGCCTTAGGTAGTAAAGTGAACAAAAGAGCTGATGATATTCTTTTGGAAGGCAAAACTGTAGTCGGTTCAGCAGAAAATGCCTAACCGAAGTTTATTAATATATCAATTCGAAATTATCAAAATGGGCTGTCAGGAAACTGGCAGCCTTTTTTTGCCCCTGGAAATTCAAATTTTATAGAATGATTTATACCAATTAACAAATTTACCAATTCCATTTTTCAAAGAAGTGTGGGGTGCATATCCGAAATTTTTTTCAAGCTCACTAACATCGGCATAGGTTTTATAAACATCACCCGGCTGCATATCATGAAATTCTTTAACAGCTTCTTTGCCCAGCGCTTTTTCAATGGTTTCAATGAAATCCAACAGTTTAACCGGCGATGAATTTCCAATGTTATAAATGTTGTATGGAGGATTGTTTTCGGGTGATTTATGAATGACTTTTGCAATCCCTTCCACAATGTCATCGATGTAGGTAAAATCGCGGTATAAATCACCCTGGTTGAAAATTTTTATCGGTCTGTTTTCTAAAATTGCTTTTGTAAATGAAAAATAGGCCATATCAGGCCGTCCCCATGGTCCGTAAACGGTAAAAAACCGAAGTCCGGTTGTGGGTAAAGAATATAAGTGGCTGTATGTGTGTGCCATTAGCTCGTTGCTTTTTTTTGTAGCAGCGTACAAACTAATGGGATTGTCAACATAATCGGATGTAGAAAGCGGCATTTTTTTACTGTTGCCATAAACGCTCGATGAACTGGCATAAACCAGATGTTTTATTTTATTGTGTCGGCACGCCTCAAGCATGTTCAAGAAACCTACAATATTACTTTGAATGTATGCCTTTGGGTTTTCAATACTATAGCGAACTCCTGCCTGTGCCGCCAGGTTACAAACCACATCAAATTTTTCTGTTCTAAAAAGTTGGTTTATATTTTCTTCATCCTCCAGGTTCATTTTTAAGAAGGAGTAATTTGCATTTGTGCTGCTTACAATTTTTTGATTCCAAATGGCAGCATCTTTCATAATTCCACATTGCTGCAACCGTGCAAATTTTAATTCGGGCGAATAATAATCGTTAATATTATCAATGCCCACCACGATATTTTCCGATTTTAAGAGTTTTTGAACCAGATGAAATCCAATAAATCCAGCGGCTCCTGTAACCAAAATTTTCATAACCAATTTACTTTAAAGGAAAAATTTTACTGCTTTCAAGGTAATCCAAAATCCTATCGAGGTTCAATTCGTTTTCTTCCGGATTGAAAATAAGGCTTGCATTTGATGGTTCTTCATATTCCAAATCAACGCCTGGAAGATTTTCCACTTCGCCTTTTTCAGCCTGAATGTATAGCTTGGGTTTATTTGATTTGCAGTAATCCAGCGAGGCGTTCATATAAAACAGATTAAATCTTTCTTCTCCAATAATTTCAGCAATCTGACTTCGGATGGCATTATTGGGTGAAATAAAGGAACAAATTGCTATTATCCCCTGGTCGTTTAAAATTTTGGCAATGTGGGCCACCCGTCGAAGGTTTTCTACACGGTCGGCAGGAGAATAATCCAATTCGCGGTTGAGGCCTGAACGAACCGAACTTCCATCAAGGAGAACAGCTGTTGCACCATTGTCAAAAAGTTTCTTTTCGAGACTAAACGCCAGTTCGTTTTTACCTGAACCATGCAATCCGGTAAACCACAGCGTTTCTCCTTTCTGATTAAGTTTTGCTTGCCGGCTTTCGTTGGAAATAAGAGATTTTCCTTTTTTAATTTTTTCTTTATCGATATCAGAAATGCGCGATGGCAGGTTTTTACTTTCCAGTTTGTCGAGAATCATTCCAACAGCCACGGTGTTATTGGTAACCGGGTGAATAAGCACAAATGAACCGGTGTTTTTATTCTTTTTATATGGATCGAAAAACAGGGGTTTGGCTGTAGTAAATATTGCGCGTCCAATCTCGTTGAGCGTGAGTTTTTCCACTTCCGTTTTTTCGAGGGTGTTCACATCCACTTTGTGGCGCAGCATGTCAATTCGGGCCCGTGTGGTGTTGGTGGTTTGTTTCAGGAAGAATTGCGTTGAGATGTCCATCGGATCTTCATCCATCCAAACCAGCATGGCTTCAAAGTGACGTTCTGCACGTGGCAGGTTATCGGGATTGACAAGCATTTCACCCCGGGAAATATCTATTTCATCTTCCAGAACAATGGTTACTGATTGCGGTGGAAATGCTTTTTCGAGGTTCCCGTCATAAGATGGAATGGCCTTCACTTTCGATATTTTCCGCGAAGGAAGCGCCATTACTGTATCGCCTTGTTTCACCATTCCGCTGGCTACTTTTCCTGCAAAACCACGAAAATCGCGGTCGGGACGCAATACATACTGCACCGGAAAACGGAAATCATCGTAATTGCGGTCGCTGCTTACATGAACTGTTTCCAGAAACTCAAGCATACTTTTCCCGTGATACCATGGCATTTTTCCTGAAATATCAACCACATTTTCACCCTTTAATGCAGAAAGAGGGATGAATTCCACATCTGGGATATCGAGCTGGGTCACAAAATTTTTATAGTCGGTGCAAATATCATCGAAAACTTTTTGGTTGTAATCAACCAAATCCATTTTGTTTACGGCCAGCACAACATGCTTAATTCCCAAAAGCGAAACCAGAAAAGTATGGCGCCGGGATTGGGTAATCACACCTTTTGTGGCGTCGATAAGGATAATGGCCAGGTTGGCTGTGGAACCGCCGGTAATCATATTGCGGGTATATTGTTCGTGCCCTGGCGTGTCGGCAATAATAAATTTCCGTTTGGCTGTTGAAAAATAGCGATATGCCACATCAATGGTAATTCCCTGTTCGCGCTCGGCTTTCAAGCCATCGAGCAAAAGAGCATAGTCGATATCTTCGCCTGCATGCCCCATGCGTTTGCTGTCTTTTTCCAGGGCAGCCAATTGGTCTTCGTAAAGCATTTTACTGTCGAACATCAGGCGCCCGATAAGGGTTGATTTTCCGTCGTCAACGCTGCCAGCAGTAAGCAGACGGAGAAGGTCTTTGCGTTGATCCTGGTCGAGGAATGCTTTTATGTCGAGATTTTGTGTTGTTGTCATGTTGTTGCTTGTTTCTTGTTACTCGTTACTGGTTAGGATTTCCAATTTTTTTTCTGAGGATACTGTATTCCTCGTATAGTTTTGTTTATCCGCCTTTTTCAGTATAAAATGCAATATTATATATATCCAAATCCTGATAATTGCTCATAACTTGTTATTTACTTTTTTTCTTATTATTTATTGTCGGATATTCGATAATTAGCAACCAGTAACTAAAAATATCCTTCCCGTTTTTTCTGTTCCATACTTCCTTCCTGGTCGAAATCAATTACACGGGTGGTACGTTCCGAAACGGTAACGGTCATCATTTCCTCAACAATTTTTTCAATTGTATCGGCTTCCGAATCCACCGCTCCGGTAAGCGGATAGCAGCCTAATGTGCGAAATCTTACTTTTCGCATTTCAGCTTTTTCTGCAAGTTCTTTTGGCATGCGGTCGTCGTCAACCATAATAAGGTTCCCGTCCATATTTACAATGGGGCGTTCTTTTGCAAAATAGAGCGGCACAATCGGAATTTTTTCCAAACGAATGTATTGCCAAATATCCAACTCAGTCCAGTTGCTTAGCGGAAAAACCCGAATGGATTCTCCTTTATGAACGCGGGCATTGTATATACTCCATAATTCCGGTCGCTGGTTTTTCGGATCCCATTGATGAAACCGGTCGCGGAATGAAAAAATACGTTCTTTTGCACGCGATTTCTCTTCGTCGCGTCGGGCACCACCAAACGCGGCATCAAACTTATATTTTGACAAACCCGCGAGCAAAGCCTGGGTTTTCATAATGTCGGTGTGAACCTTGCTCCCATGAGTAAATGGCCCTACACCGCTTTCGTAACCTTGTTTGTTGTAATGCACAATCAAGTCCCAGCCTTTCTCTTTGGCATAGCGGTCACGGAATTCCACCATTTCGCGAAATTTCCATTTTGAGTCGATATGCATAAGTGGAAAGGGTACTTTACCCGGATAGAATGCTTTTTCGGCCAGACGTACCATTACCGACGAGTCTTTTCCAATGGAGTAAAGCATTACCGGATTTTCGAATTCGGCTGCTACTTCACGAATAATATGGATGGCCTCGGCTTCCAGCTCCCTCAGGTTTGTTAAACTGTATTCCTTCATAAATTTGTAATTATACTTCTATTTTAGGTTACAGCGAATGTAAATACAATTCACTTTACGACTGTATTTATTCCGGATAATCTTCGCTTTTTACGAAACGGCAAATATAACACAATTCAAACAAGTTGTAAACAAAGCTGTACAGGCCATACATGCTAATTATTAAGCTAATTCTGTTTAATTAATTAGTGTAGGCTTCCCCCAAATTATCTTTTTTAGCAGCTGCTTTTCTTAATCTGTCCATAATGGCTATTCCAATGCCGGTTTCCGGTACAGGTTCAGCTATAATCAGCTCTACACCTGATTCCTCAAGTCTGTGAAGCGCTTCATAAAGTTTTGTTGCAGCTTCTTTTAAATTTTTGGTCGGGGATAAATTTTCAACCACTATGTCGTTGTTTTTTTCTTTATTTGTACCGAATGTTAAAAAACCAATTTTTTTACTGGATGAATTGACCTGTTCTTCCCCCAGTATGTATAATGGTATTTTTGGACTGTAATGAGATTTTAAAAGACCGGGAGATTGCAGACCTCTTTCATGCATGAAAAATTTATTATCAGTATATTTAATTACAGTAGAGAGATCTTGTTTTGAAATTACTCCCGGTCTTAATAGTTTAAACCCTTCACTGTTAAGTGAAATTACCGTAGATTCAATGCCCACCTCGGTATTGCCATCATCAATAATAAAGTCAATATTTTTTAATTGTTTCAGCACATGGTTTGCGTTTGTTGGGCTTAGCATGCCAAATTTGTTTGCACTTGGTGCAGCAATTGGTGTTCCTGCCTCACGGATAAGCTGCAGTGCAGCACGGTGATTTGGCATTCTTACAGCTACTGTTGGCAAATTAGCAGTTACCATATCCGGAACATTTTCATTTTTTTCTGTAACGATGGTTAAGGGTCCGGGCCAAAATTTCTGTGCCAGCTTCAATATATTTTCATCTACTTTCTTTACCAGCAGGTCAAGTTGCTTTATATCGCTTATATGAACAATTAGTGGATCAAAAAATGGCCTTTTTTTAATGCTGAAAATTTTCTCAACAGCTTTTATATTGAAAACATCGGCGCCCAAACCATAGACGGTTTCGGTAGGAAATGCAACAATTCCACCTTTTTTAATGATATGGGCTGCCTTTGTTATGTTTTCCTCAAAAGTCATATCTGTTGTTCCCGGAAATTCTTAGTCGTTAATCTCACCGACTTCCTGATATACAAAATTTTGCTCGTAATCTTCAATTTGATTGAATGAGTACTGATAGCTCATCGGAACGATTTCGTTATACTCCTCAACTGTTGCATTCGACAAACATGCATCAATAATTCTTTTGCCTGTTTTGTATAAATCGTCTTTCCAGAATTTTTGCAGCTCATTTTTAAAGAATTCCTGAAGAATTTCAGCGCCTGCATCATATCCTTCAGTACCTACTTCCAACTGGTTGTAAACCTTTAAAAATCGTGTGGGTATTTTTGAACTCTCTATGGTGAGGTAATTCAACTCATATCCAAGCAAGCTGCTTCTTGCCGGCTGATACTGGTCGTTTCTAAGTTTTGCCACACCACGACGGGTTAGGTACTCACGCATGAGAAGTTGCGGTTTGAAGCCCACTTTCCAAACTCCTATATTTTGGTTCGGCACCAATGTAAAAGTAGTTCTCGGAGTTTTAATAATCTGATCGAGCAACATGTTGGCATGAATTACCCGTTTCCCGGTAGCGAATGGCCAGTAAGAACCTACTCCTTCGCTTTCCATTGCTCCAGTGCCAACTATGCTCGGGTTATTATGCCCTCGTGGTGAAACAAGTCTCCATAACCAGGCCAGGGCAGGCGGTAAAATATGGAAAAGCCCCACAATTCCGTACGATGGACTTTCTTTGCTGCAAACCGGTGTTCGCAATCCAAAACTGCGAATATCAACTGAAACAGGTTGGTTAACAATGTTTTTAACATTGTTTCTGGGCAAAATAACCCGCGGATTTGGGCAAGGTTTCCCTGGTTCATCTTCAATATGATCCCAAATTAATGCAGTAGAACGGGGAACTGTATCTATGTTTAGGAAAAGTAATGGTTTTTCGGGATTTATGGTCGCCTTTTCCAGGTGAGGATCATCGCCATATCCTTTTACACTGTCAACTCTTACAAACCATGCATTTTCAGCATCAATTATTCGAAGTTTTCCATTGTTTTTCTGAATGGAAGGGTGACACAAAGCCATATCATCGGCTACCGAGTTAAATGAACAAAACCTGGGAATGACAATAAAACGCTCCTCCCCGGTTACCTGGTTTCTGCCTATTAACACCCGACCGTCGGGCTCGCGGATAATGTGTTGGTGCAGTTCGCTTTTTCCGCCGCCACTGGCTCCTTCGTGCATAAATGTTGTTACATTGTCGTATGGACTAATCGACTGAACAGCAGAGCAATGGGCTGTAATCCATCCTTCTTTTTCGCCTTGTGTTAACAGAACGCCGTAAAGTCCTTTTTTTGCACTGGGTCCTGGGTAAAGGTTATAGGAATAAAGTTCATGAACATTTTCGGTTCGGTTATGTACCACAACCTGCTTGCCGTTAAAATGGGTATGCCTGAAAACCGGCGCAACAAAAATCACCGATTTAATTTCTGTATTTTTTTTAAGGTCAGCCGGAGCTATAATCTGCTGCAGCATGGATAGACCCATGGCAAAAAATGCTGCATTGGCCGGTGCTATGGCAATACCAGTGGATCCGATGTTTTCTCTTCCGGCAAAATAAAAGAAACAGGCTAAATCCTGGCTTTTTAACCATTCATAAGTTTCCGACTGAAGTTCAGGAAATTCAAAACCATATTTTTCTCTGAATGTTTTTTTATCAGTAGCCATTTCATCAGCAATTGACATCGTACCCGGATCTCTTCTTCGCATATAGGGTTCGGTATAATTTGCTGAAATTCCGTTTTTTACCTGGTGTACAATTGCTTCGGTGTACTCACCTTTGCCTGGTATTTCGTATTTAACACTAAATTCGTCGTTTTCGCTTCCACCTGTTGAAGCATTGGCAAGTTCTTCTGATGTATTAAAAACTGTCAGACTTTTACAGTTAATCAATACATCAGTAACATTATCAGAAAGCTGGATGTTTTTCTCTTTCAGAATCTTAATTAGACTTTTCATAACCATTTTCTTACTTTTTTCCATTTTAATTTTGCTGGATAAAATTCTATTTATTAAGCAAATTTTATAGCAGCGAAATTACCTTATTCAATTTAAATATTGAAGTTGTGCTTAATATTTATTAAGCGTACATAAAAAAATTAATGAATACTTAATTATTTGGGGAGGTGCATAACATCGGGTTAACATTGGCAGTTAATGCTGTTTTTTTGAATATCAAATCTGTTCTGATTTGCTTTTGTTTAAGAATAAATAGAAGGAATGAACGGAAAAATTACTGTTAATTTTCAGGAGGTGTAACAACCCAAACAATTTGTGAGATCTTTTTTGAAATGTTACGAACAGAATGTGAACGTGCCGAATTAAAATAGAAACTGTCGTTTTTTTCGAGAAGAAATATTCTATCCTCTAAAATAAATTCGATTTTTCCATTCAGAACAAAGCAAAACTCCTGTCCCGGATGCTTTTTCATAATTCCCACTGCATCAGAACCGGGTTCAAATTCAATTAAAAATGTATCCATTTGTTTCCCGTTACCATGGTTAGAAAGAAGAAAAAGTGAAGCTCCTGACTGGTTTTTCTCAACAAAGCTTTTTTCGTTATATTTTACCAATGGGTTTTTAGTTAGAATTTCGTTTTCGCCAATTAGCTCACCAACAGTGGTGTAAAGACTGTCAGCAATTGATTTAAGCGTGATAACCGAAGGGAATGCTTTTGCTTTTTCGATTTGCGACAATGCACTGGCGCTGATTCCTACTTTTTTAGCAAGCTCGTTCAATTTCATTTGCAAACTTTCTCTTTTTCTTTTTATCCTTTCTCCCAAATGTTTCATAGTGCGTTATTTTTTCTGGTTTGAAAATCAGTAAATTTATTTTCAATGCAGGCAAAAATAAAGTAATGTTTAATATTTTTAATATTACTTACTCAAAAGTTCCAAAAAATGGGAATAAAAATCAGAGAAAGTACAAAGGCGAGAATATTAAGTGGAAATCCAATTTTCAGGTAATCATTAAATTTGTAGTCGCCAATGGCCTGCACAATCAGGTTGGTCTGATATCCGATAGGCGTTGAAAAACTTGCTGATGCCGCAATGGCAATGGCAACAAAAAATGGTTTAGGATCCACATTCAACTGCTGGGCGGCAGCAAAAGCGATGGGAAAAACCAGCGCAGCTGCAGCATTGTTGGTTATTATTTCGGTAAAAATGGAAGTGATAATATACATAGCCGCCAATACTCCAATGGGCCCAAGTCCGCGAGAAAAATTGATTGTGGTGCGGGCAAGCGATTCGGCAGCGCCCGAATTTTGTAACGCTTTACTAAGGGCAAACGAACAGGCAATGGTAATCAACACATCCCAACTAATTGATTTGGTGTACTTTTGGTGGGGCATAATTTTTAACCAGATAAGAAGAACAGCAGCAAGAATGGAAAAGAAAAACATGTCGAATGTTAACCCGGCAGGCGATTCGAAATACTGTCCAATCGTTGCACCAATAATCATAACTATGAGAATAATAAAAGCCAGCCATTTTTTCCAGAATGTTCCAGTGGTGCGGTAATCCCGAATGTAAGAAGTAAGATAAAATATTTTTGATTCGCCCCAGTTTTGTATGAATTTGTCTGTGGTTAGCAGTACCAGGTTATCTCCTGATTTTAGTTTCAGTTTATTTAAGTTGGCAGTAATACGTTCGCCATTTCTGTGAATGGCCAAAACCACAGCCTGGTAATGATCAAAAAAGTTGAACTCAGGAATGGTTTTTCCAATGCCAGGGAAACGAGGAGATATAACTGCTTCGTATTGTTTAAGTTTTTCTTTAGGAATATTTTTAATGAGGTTAAATCCACTCAATTTAATATTTTCGTTTGCCAGAATGAAGTTCAACCGGTCCGATTTTCCTGCCAAAAGAAGTTTGTCGCCTGTTTGAATCTTATGGGTACCTTTATTGGTTTCAATCACCTCGCTGTTCCGTTCAATACATTTTACAAAAAGCTTTTTCAACTCTTTCAGTCGGCCGTTTTTGATTTCTATTCCGGCAAGATTACTGTTTTCGGGAACAATTATGTCATAGTAATAATCTTTAAATTCGGCTGAACTTTTTGAATTAAAAATGATTTTTTTGCCTGGCAGCAGCCTGTTTCCGGCAATGGCCAGATAAATAATGCCGATTATGGCTATTATCAATCCAACTTTTCCCAGCTCAAACATTCCAAATCCCTGAAGCCCGTTATCTATCATTAATCCGTGAAGTACAAGGTTGGTTGAAGTGCCAATTAAAGTACAAGTGCCGCCCAGAATGGTTGCATAGGAGAGGGGAATAAGAAATTTTTTGGGTGAAAGATTTAATTTTTCAGCCCATCTTTTAATTATTGGAGCAAAAATAATTACAACAGGAGTGTTATTCAGAAATGCTGATAAAACAGAAACGGGAAGCATGATTCGAGGAATCAGAAAAACCATTCTGCCTCTTTTGCGCGGAAGATAAGTTTGTGCCAGCCTGTTCAGTATTCCCGATTGCCGAATTCCTTCGCTAACCAGAAAAAGTACGCCAACGGTTATCATTCCTTTATTGGAAAAACCAGATAATAATTCTTTGCTTGAAATAATGCCGGTTGACATTAAAACAACAGCTGATGAAAAGAAAACCAAACCGGGGCGCATGACTTCTTTGGCAAGCGCAACAATGGTTAAAATCACCACTGCCAATACAATATAACCTTCGAGGGTTAACAAGCCGGTAATTGATTATTAAGGACTCTCATTCCAGAATTTGCTGCTGTTAGTAGCAGTCAAAACTAAATATAAAATTGAATCCTTCAAAAAAAGACGGGGAAATAAATGTTCCTGTTAAAATCAGCTTACCACCCTTAAATAGCCTTGACCTTCTTTAAAAGGCAGTGCAAACCAGAACGTAGTTCCCTTGCCAGGTGTTGATTCAAGTTTTAATTCGCCCCCCAAAAGCTGAACGTAATGCTGGGCAATGGGAAGCCCAATTCCTGAACCGGAAGTCATATCGTTAATTTCATTTCTTACCCGGTAAAACCTGCTGAAAATATTTTCAGTTTCATCGGGAGGAATGCCAATTCCTGTATCAGAAATTCTGAATTTTATTGCATCTGTTCCCAGCATTTCATAGCCCAAAAGAATATCTCCCTGCCGGGTATATTTTATTGCATTGTCAACCAGAATCTGCAAAGTTTCCAAAAGCAATCGCCGGTCGGTTACAAAGCCAAATGATGGATTAGGTACATCCAAATCTAGGCTCATTTTTACTTTTCTACCATCAGGAATTAGTGTCCGATAGCGGTTGTAAGTGTCGCGAACCATGGCGTTAACAGGACAGAAATTCATGGCAATGTCCACCGAGTTGGTTTCAATTTTCGACAGGTGAATGGTATTGTCAATCATGTTTAGCAACTGGGTACCGTTTTGCGAAATAGCATCAGAGAGCTCTAAACGTTCTGAGCTTCCTAAACCACCTTCGGCCAGCATTCGGGTAAAATTGGTAATAATGTTAAGCGGAGTGCGAATTTCGTGAGATAGATTGGCCAAAAAGGCTGATTTTAACCGGTCGCTTTCTTCGGCTTTCTTTTTGGCCTTTTCCAAATTAAATTCAGCCGTTTTACGCCGGGTAATGTCTCGTGCAACTGAAATAACCGACCTCGAATTTAGTTTTGCCAAGCGCATTTCAAATAAATAGGTACCATTTGGTGTAGCAAGTGAATATTCAATGGTTTCTATGGAATTATTTTTTAGGCAGGCCTGAATACATTTTAATATTTTTTCGGCCATGTTTTGAGGGAATCCAACATCAAAAATTGAACTTCCAACAATATTGGCATCTTCCAGTTTGTAAAGGTCGCTTTCTTTTACTACAAAATCTTCATAAGTTCCGTCTTTCCCAATAACGAAAAACATATCGGGAATTGCTTCAAGCAGCACTTTGTAACGTTTTTTGCTGTTTTCAAGGTCAGCCAATCTTTTCTTTTCCTTGGTAAAATCTTCAAGAATTACAAAAAATTTGTTGTAATCTGGCTTTAGGATGTGTATTTTAAACCAAAGATCAAGTTTTGATGCATGATACTCTTTGGTTTTGTGGTTCTCATAAAGTATAAGTTTGTTTAAATCGAAATGATCACGCAAAACCAGTTCAAGAATATAGTTGGCTTCCTGATCTTTTACTTCATGCAACTGAATGTTGAAAACTGATTCAAAAGCATTGTTTACTTTTTCAATTTTTAATTGAAGAACATTTCCTTCTTCATCCCTGATGGCTTTTATTTCGGCAACCGGGAAACCAGTTTCCCGCACAACCTTTGAAATTCCCTGCCGGGTAGATTTCAGATGTTCGGTTAGTTTTGCCACAATTTTAGAATATTTTCTCCTCAGGAAAAATCCCGCAGTAACTACCAAAAGAAATACAATAAGCGGATGGGGCAGCAGAATGCTGGACCCTGCAGTAAAACCAAAAAATTGATTCGCCTTTAATAATTGAAAAAACAGGGTAAAAGCTGAGAGGATGGAATAAAGAACAATTTTAGTTTCCGATTCAGTAAAATAAAAAAGGAAAAAGGCGCCTGCCAAAAGCCACCCAACCGATTGATAAACAGTGTCGGCGGGTTGAGGATAAATAGAGAAGTCGGAAATAAAATAAGCATATGCAAACAGCGGAACAGCAAATATAGTATTTAAGGCACAGTTTATTTTTGAATTGAGAAGACAAGTAATAGCAAGTACTGGTATCAAAATCAGGCCGATGTCGCAAAACAGGCAAAAATTTCCGGTGCTACCAGCTAATTTAATTATTAAATTAATAAGGGTTCCAATACCCAAAATTGCAACTGCAATAAATAGTTCAAAAAGCTTTATTTTGTTCTCAGCAGAACTTTCGGGCCACAGCTTTTCTGTAATAATATGGTAAAAAGGTTTGTTCAACGGTATAAAAATAAAGATATTGGCATAATATCGGTTAAATTTTTAAAATAAATTTAAGTTACAAAGTTCTTATGAATTTCGAATTTAAAAATATGACTTTTGTTTTGTTTTTGTTTAGTTATTGTGTAAATGTTTAAATGTCAAATACTTGTGTTGAATTATTTTTAATTTCAAATGATTTTTGTTATGATTTTGATGAACTTGAATCTTTAGTTTTGTAGGAAGAAAAGATGAAATTTTAAACTATTGAATATGCCAAAAGGAATTTTTAATGTGCCGGTTGCGAAAAATGAACCAGTTTTGAGCTATGCTCCTGGATCTCCCGAAAGGGCTGAAGTAAAAAAAATGCTGGAAGAACTCCGCTCGAAAGAAGTAGAACTTCCTATGGTAATCGGAGGTAAAGATGTATTTACCGATAGAAAAGTAAGAATGGCGCCTCCGCATGAAATTAACCACACATTGGGGTATTACAATCAAGGTGACGCCAGTCATGTTGAAATGGCTATTGATGCGGCTTTGGAGGCGAGGGAGAAATGGGCTAATCTTTCGTGGCAACACCGGGCTTCCATTTTTCTGAAAGCTGCCGATTTGCTTGCCGGTCCATACCGGGCAAAAATCAATGCTGCTTCCATGCTGGGGCAGTCGAAAAATGTTTTTCAGGCCGAAATTGATGCCGCCTGTGAATTGGCTGATTTTTACCGGTTTGGAGTGAAAGCAATGATTGATATTTACAAAATGCAACCCGAATCTGCCCCCGGAATATGGAACTACAACGAGTTCCGTCCGCTGGAAGGTTTTGTTTTTGCGCTCACCCCCTTTAACTTTACTTCCATTGCAGGTAATTTGCCGGTGGCTCCTGCTTTAATGGGTAATGTTTCAGTTTGGAAACCATCAAAAACTGCGGTTTATTCTGCAGGCGTAATTATGGAAGTTCTCCGCGAAGCCGGCCTTCCTGACGGAGTTATAAACCTGGTTTTTGCCTCTGGACCAGTTGTCGCCGATGTGGTTTTAACTCATCCGGATTTTGCCGGTATCCATTTCACCGGCAGCACTGAAGTATTTCAAAGTATCTGGAAAACCATAGGTAACAACATTTACAAATACAAAACCTATCCCCGGATAGTTGGCGAAACCGGCGGTAAAGATTTCATTTTTGCAGATAACACAGTAAAAATTCCTGAACTCACCACAGCCATCGTTCGTGGTGGTTTCGAATATCAAGGGCAAAAATGTTCTGCTGCCTCACGGGTTTATGTGCCTAAAAGCATTTGGCCAAAGCTGAAACAAAATTTGGGCGATATGCTGGCAACGGTAAAAATGGGACCGCCCGAAGATTTTACCAATTTTGTAAATGCAGTTATTGATGAATCTTCATTTGATAAACTTAAAGGTTTTATTGAAAGGGCGCGTGAAGACAAAGATGCTGAAGTGATATTTGGCGGAAATTGCGACAAATCGACTGGCTATTTTATTGAACCTACAGTTATTCAGGCCAAAAAACCCGATTATATAACCATGCAGGAAGAATTGTTCGGACCAGTTTTAACCATTTATGTATATCCTGATGAAAAAATGGATGAAACACTCGACATCCTGGATAAAACTTCAATTTATGGTTTAACAGGAGCTGTTTTCTCACAAGACCGCTATAACATTGAAAAAATTACCAAACGGTTGAAAAATGCAGCAGGAAATTTTTATATCAATGATAAACCAACCGGTGCAGTTGTTGGCCAGCAACCCTTTGGCGGTGCGCGTGGTTCGGGTACAAATGACAAAGCCGGCTCTGTTTTTAATTTTCTGAGGTGGGTTTCAATTCGCACCATCAAGGAGAATTTTGTTCCACCAACTAACTATTTGTATCCGAATTTTTTACCCGACGAAGATTAATTAGTTAACGGAAGAGTGTTTATAAATAGAGGGATGAAATAATTTGTCCCTCTTTTTTTTGCTTTCTTTTTGTGTTACTTTTGAATTCGAAAAAAACAGGTATGGTAAACGAAATCCGACAAAAAAGAAAATGGATTAAAGTATTAAAAAACAAATACTTTATAGCATCTTTATTATTTTTGGCCTGGATAGTTTTTTTCGACGCAAACAGTTTTGTTTCTCATGCCGAAAATAAACGGAGGCTGAACGAATTGAATAAACAAAAGGAATATTACCTGGATCGCATTGAAGATGATAATCAAAAACTGAAAGACCTGAATGCCGGCAAACAAGAATTGGAGAAATTTGCCCGCGAACAATATTACATGAGTAAACCCGATGAGGATTTATTTATTGTAATTGAGGAAGATTAATCACCAGATAAAAAAAATCGCATAATTTTTGTGAAGTAAAGATCAACTGTTTGATGGATAGTTGTATTTTTATTATATTGCTTTTTAGTATGAAAAACAATTTAGACATATTTAGAATTCAAACCAACAATGTGGCACCACAAAAAGGCCGGATTTTAATTGCCGAGCCGTTTTTGCCTGGCAATTATTTCAACCGGTCGGTTATTTTATTAGTAGCTTTTAGCGACAAAGGTGCCGTCGGATTTATTCTGAATAAAAAAGTGGATTTGGCCATCCACGATATTCTACCCGGTTTTCCTGAATTTAATGCTGATGTTTACCTGGGCGGACCAGTTGCCACAGATTCTATTTATTTTATCCACAAAATGGGGAAAAAACTTCCCGGCAGCATACATGTTCTGGGAAATTTATTTTGGGGCGGCGATTTCGATATTTTGAAACAACAAATTTCTGCCGGAATAATTCCTCCGAATGATATCCGTTTTTTTGTAGGGTACTCAGGTTGGGATTCAGGGCAGCTTGAGCGGGAAATTAAAGAAGATTCGTGGCTGGTAACCGATGTGGATGAAGAAATGGTGATGATGGATTTACACCAGGAATCGTGGGCCGAATTTGTTAAAAAAGCTGGTTCGCGTTATTCTGTCTGGGAAAATTTTCCGGAAAATCCAACTATGAATTAAGTTTTAGTTTTTTAAGAAGGACTTCATGAATTTTTTTTGAATAATGGTGAAGAAATCGTTTATTCCCAATGCCAAGAATCCACTGAAATCCCCTATTTTCCGAAGCGAGAAAGATTTCATCCATTTCAAAAATTTTCGATTCCTCAATCCTGCTTCTTTCCAAAACCTGTAATCCGGCCAATTTTGCTGTTTCCAGAACATGAGGTCTTAAAATATCGTTGTAGCAGCCTGTAGAAAGGGCAGGGGTAAGCAGTTCCTTTCCCTTTACCAAAAATATGTTGGCAAATGCAAATTCGCAAAGGGAATTGTTTTCATTCAGAAAAATAATTTGTTGAAACGAACTTCGCTGAATTTCAGCAATTCCAGCCGCCCAGAGCATTTTGTTAAAAAAGGGAAACCGGTTGAAAGGATTTTGAGACAACTTCTTCTGAATTGAAAAAGTTGCCAGCAATCCATTTTCTGAAAATGGGAAATCGAATTCCTGACAAGCGTTTGCCGTGATAAGCGTGTGCACCTGATTTTTTGTCCAAAAAAATTGGAAATCAATATATCCTGAGCGGTAGAATTTGTTTTTGTTTAACATACGTTTGGTCAATCTTTGAAGTTCACGCCTGTTTTCAAATTCTTTTGGGAGGTTCAGTTTAAGTGCTTCTGTCTGAACTTTAATTTGTTCCAGGTTTTCAGCAAATAATGGAATACCGCCATAGCCATACCAGATTTTTTGAGAAAAACTGAATGTTGATTCCGTGAGGATATGATTCAGATTTATTTCATCTTTACCGATAATTTTGCTGTTTGAAATCAGGAACTCCATGGTAACTTTTATTTGACATCAAATTTAAAAATTACATCGAAACCACTGGCCCGCGATGAATTATTCAGTTCGAAAAACAGAAATCGGAAAAGTTCGTATTCCAGTTTCACCTCATATTTTGCCAAATCTTCCTCATGTGTTTCGCCAAACCGCTGTTCGTAGCTTACAAACAAGTCATTGGTAATGTATTTCCCAACCACCACAGTGGCGTTGTCAAAACCGCCATCGCTTTTTACTTCGATATAATCCACTGCAAGTTTTTCACCCAAAAAATTGGTGAGTTGGGAAGCAAGGATTGATGCCGCAGCTTTTCCGGCCAGGCTGGCACCACCGGCATCGGCCATGTTGTCCTGCTCATCAATGGTAAGTTCGTTCATACTTTTCCCAAACAGGATGTACGAAAGTGCATCGCCTTCATTTATTGAGCTTCCATCAAGTTGAAAACTCACCTGGGGCGAATCAGCTGTTCCGCTAACGTGTACCGAAAGAATTTGTTCAACCCGTTGCTGGTTTCGAAATGTATAGGAGGCATTTATATCCATGGTTGGCATCATTTCTTCGCCTCCCTGGAAACTGATCGAACCTTCTTTTATAATAAATGTTTTTCCCAGTAAATCATATTGTCCGCGCACTACATCTACTGAACCAAACAATTCGAAAAAATCAAAGTTTTTCCTCAATTCCAAATCGCCTGATACTTCAATGTACATATCATCGTTTTTTATCCAGGTATTTCTTGGAATGCGAATGCGCAGGTTGCCCTTGAAATTTTCGAAGTAGTCAAACCGAATGGTATCTGTAACCTCTGACTGATTTTCAGCAATGAATACGGTATCATTCCTTTGTTCCATTTTTTCCAGTTCTTCTAACAGAACCGGTTTGGGAAGTTCGGGTACATAAATCCGGCCCAACATGCGTAATATTGTTGGGATAAATATTTCTGAACGCGGAATAGTAAGGTCTCCGCTGTAAACTACTTCTCCTTTTTTCCCTCCAAGACTGGCATTTCCATTCACCTGCATATTAAACTGTCGGTGGTTAAATGGTTGAAACTTGTTAAATTTCAAGGCTATTTCAGACTGGCTTACATCACCCTTGTAAAAATCGGATGCAAAATTCACCTGGCCAGTGCCGGTCATATTGCCATCAGGACTTCTTACCAGTAAGTTATTTACAACTGCTTTGTCTCGTTGGAAATCGAGATTCAACTGAATTTCTCTGTAGTCGATTCCGTATTCGGGTAATCGGAATATTGCTTTCTGAAGCCTTATATTTCCTTCCGGATTAGGTGATTCAACGGTTCCTGAAAGATTTAAACCACCTTCAATCATTCCGGAAATCGTTGCATTTGGGTAAATAGCCTGCACCGATTCCAATGTCATCTTGTCCATAGTTACCTGGCCGAAAACCGAATCTTTCGGGCTGAATCCGAATTTCAGGGAATCGGGATTAAACCTGAACGGGATTCCAACTTCGGCTTCCAACTTGCCACTGTCTTGGGCAACTACGTTTAAATCTGCCGCCAGCATATTTTCGCTGTAATTCAGGTTGCCATCAAACTGTAAAATCCGGTAATCGTTGATTTTTGTTTCATTGAATTTGAAACTTCCCTGCATCACAGGTTGCTCAATAGTTCCTGAAAAATCCAGTTCCCCCTCAAATATGCCAGTGACCTGATCCGTTATTTCCATTTCTTCAAGCCTGGCCAGCGAAATATTATCCAAATTTATTTTTCCCTCCACAGCACTTTCCCGGGGCAATACCACATTGAAACTGTCCACATTTATTTCCATAGGAATTGCGGCCGACAATTCTATTTTTCCGCTGTCGTCGGTTGCAACCAGTGTTTTAACAAAAACCCGGTTGCTTTCATATTCTATTTTTCCTGAAATTTCCTTTAATTTCAATTTATCGAACGCAGGTTCCGAAATTGAAAACCGGGAATCAAGCAGCAAAGAATCGGGGTT
>JAZBNQ010000106.1:0-4329 GCA_036350775.1 Mariniphaga sp. | reverse complement strand
TCCGGTAGAGGTGGCTGAAATGTTCAGCCCTGCTGCCAGAGTCCTGGGAAAACTGTACAATACTTCTCCCTTGTAAACAAACCAGGGCGGAAAATTGTCGGTCGTTTTGGGATTGACCGCCAGCAGGCTTTTAACAGTCTGGTTGTATTCTTTTGCTGAATTCATGTCAAATGAACCTCCTCCGCCTCCTATTCCGCCAAGAATGGTCTGGCTGTTTACCGAAACGGAAAACAGGCTAAAAAGTACCATAATAATCAGATTTTGAATTGCTTGTTTCATACCGGTTAATTTTTTGTAGTTACGGGTAACCGTTTACCCTGGCTCCAGAAAACCTGGTTGTTGTTGAATACAAAGTTCCAATGCGAGGAATAGTACGATTCACGGTTTTTGCAAATTATTTCGTTTTCGCCGGTTTCAGTATTTGAGAGAATCAGGTTTTCATCTTGCCGAAGCAGTAGTTTTCTACTTTCAGGATCGAGATGGAAAGGCAAGGGATCGCCTGTTCCTTCAATGTTCCAGCGGTGTTCTGTTTCCAGCGTATTGCAGTTAATTACTTCAACCATTTTGCCTTTAACCAAAACCAGCTTGTCAGTTTCGCCGGCTAAAAAACCGGCAAAGGAAACAGTTTGCCAGTCTGCAAATAAACCGGGCAACTCTTCCAGGGTTTCGCCATTGTACCTGAAAAACTCCCAACCGGCATAGGTTTTAATTACAACCAAATTTCCCGAAGGTGAAATGTTGCAGGCAAACAGGTTCTGATCGCGAATGGGAGCATGTGCAAGAATGGTTTCCTGTAAAAAATCAACCAGCACAACTTGCTGTTCAGACACTACCACACCGATGCCATTTGCAGCCACTGCAGCGAGGTGCTCAATCCAGGGAAGTTTTCCTGCGAAATCAATGGTTTTACTTTTTTCAGGTTCCTTTAAATCGTGGAAATAGATTTGGGTTGGATTTTCAAGAAAACCCAGCAGGTAATTGTTTTTGGCAGACAGGCTGAACCCATAAATCCGGGTCTCCGGTTTAATGGTTTGAACAACTTCCATGCGTTCAGTATCGAAAATTTCTACGTGATTATACTGATATAAAAAGATGAGGTTGTCCGTTCCGCTTTCTGCTTTAACAAAAGCCGGCGAAGGCAAACCGGAAGTTGCCTTAACTCTCGATGAGAGAAACTGCCTTAATCCCCATTCGTCCAGATAATTGTTTGAAGCAGCCTGGGGCGTGAGGTAGAATTCATATTCGTGGCCAAAAATGGGATTTGCAATTGTACATGAATCGGTCATGGAATTACTTATTTCCAGAAGTGTTGTAAGTTCACCGGTTTCAGGATTGGGTGAAGATACCCGGTATCCTTTCAGCGTGGAATAATAGGGGGGAATTTCCCAGCGTAAAACGATTTCTCCTTTATCGTTGTTTTCGGCTGTTACTTCTGGCAGCGGGCCTTCCACATCTTTTGAATAGCCGGAGGAGTAAAAGTCGTTTGCTTTTACAAAATAGCGCGATTTTTCGCCGTGATAGGTATAATCGGACCACGTGGTTTGATGCTGATTTGTGATGGTGGCCACCAAATAGGGTGCATTAGGCGAGTGAAGCACCTCTTTCCAGAGTTCATATTTCTGAAAATCAACTCCTTTATAAGTTTCCCATTCCACCTCCAGAGAACCGTTTTCAAACCTGAAGCCGGTCACATCGGGTGCCAGTGAAAACCTGTCGGTAATGATGAGCGTCCATCGGTATTGCAGCATAAAACCCTCCACGCCGGTGAGGTCGGCAATACTGCCGGTGCCCGAACGTGCGTGTACGAACATGGAAAGGGTATAAGTACCGTCAGTCAATTCGCCGAAAAACCAGTCAAACTGAAAAGCTCCTTCTTTATCCGCATAAACGGAAGTTTCTTTTTCACCAATCTGAAACATGGCCCAGTTCACGTTATTTGTGTTACCGGTAAAACGAAAACGGACCCAGTCATTCCGTGCAATAAATACCGTATCGGTTTCAAAATTTAGTTCCACTTCAATTTCAGGAAGTGTTTTTTTACTGTCGAGATCCACAAAATTTTCTCCTTCGGGAAAATAGAGGCAACCAGTGATGAGCAAGGCCATCACCGGATAAAGAAAAACGCGGGGATTATGTTTTTTCATAGTCCGAATATTGATTTTTGGTGGATGCAATGTTACGAAATAACAATTGGAAAATTCATGAAAAAATCTGGTTTTCTTTTACGATTCCAGGGAAACTTTATAGTTGTATTTCGGATATTAATATCCGAAATATTTGTATAGGACTGTTTATTTTCATAACTTTTTCAGCACAAAAAAATTCATGTTATGAAACGTAAATTTTACATTACTCTTTTAGTTGGATTATTAATTATGGGAATTTCAGCCTGTAAGAACAATGACGACAATGATGCGCCATGCTCAGTAGCATGGACTTCTGAATTATCAGCCGAAATAAACGCCATGTCTGCAGCAGCGCAGGCTTACGCCGCTGATCAATCTGTAGCCAATTGCAATGCATATAAACAATCTTTACAGGCTTACCTGAACGCATTAAGGCCTTACGGAGATTGCACCATGCTTACCGGCCAGCAACGTATTGCATGGGAAAATGCCATTAACGATGCTCAGGAAAATGTGGATAACATGAACTGTCAGTGATAGTCTTTTCCATTTAAGCTTTGAATAACCGAATTTTGCCATTTTTCCAGTTGGGGGAGCAGTGCCTCCAATTTTTCAGTTTCTGAAAGTGCCAGGTTATTTTGCTCCAGTGAATCATTTTCAAGGTGGTAAAGTTCGAGGTTAATTTCACCTGCATTGTTTTGAATGCGATGCAGTTTCCATGGCCAGTCGAGCCAGGCCGAGTGACCGGGGAATGAATTTTCCGGATACTGTTTGTTAATTTCTCCGGCATCCAAAACCAGGCGCGCTGAATCGGTTACCACATTTCCCTGTTTTTGGGCTTCCAGTAATTCGGCCATCCATTGTGCCGAAGGAGTTCTTCGCCCTGGGGATGGGTATTGCCAGAATCCCATGGGTTGGGACCGGTTTTCCATTTCCTCTTTTATGGCAGGCATTAAACTGATTCCGTCTAAAACGGGTCTGGTTTCCATTGTGATGCCTGCAACTTCAAGCAGGGTGGGGAAAATGTCAAAAGTATTTGCAGGCAGGCTGGTTGCTTTTGGGTGCTTTATTTTTTCGGGCCATTCAATGATTGAAGGTACACGCAGTCCGCCTTCATAAATCTGCCCTTTATGGCCCCGGCCCCCGGTGGTGCCCACATTTGGCAGGCCGCCGTTGTCGCTGCAGTACCAAAGCAGGGTGTTTTTTTCTATTCCCAGGTTTTTAAGTTCTTGCCTTAATTTCCCCACAGCGCGGTCCATTCCGGTAATTTCCCCGTAGAAATTCGCCAAAGCGGGTTCGAGGCCGTCATACAGCAAACTATCCTGCTCACTGGCAATGTGCGGCAGGTGCGGAGACCCAAACCAAACAACTGAAAAAATGGGTTGATTCCCATCTACATGTTTTCGAATAAATTCTATGGCGGCATCAACTGTAACTTCCGAACTTTCGCCATTCAACTGAACCGCAGTTCCTTCCCGGCTCAGGATGGGATCATTCTCAAAAAAATTAGGTGCCGAGAACCATTCATCAAATCCGCTGGCGCCGGGGTTCACCGGACTGTCAACCTGAACCGATCCCAAATGCCATTTTCCAAAATGGCCGGTAACATACCCTGCCGATTGCAATACTTCGGCAATAGTAATTTCCTGTGGCCGCAGCGTGTTTCCCCAACTAAAACAGCCAAACCGGTTGGGGTGGCGGCCGGTCATCACGCTTCCCCGGGTTGGGGAGCAAACCGGTGCCGCAGCATAAAACCGGTCGAACCGCAGACCACTGGCTGCCAGGTTATCAAAGTGCGGAGTTTTTACTACCGGATGTCCGTTGTATGCCATGTCGCCCCAACCCTGATCATCAGCCATAACAAGAATGATATGAGGCCGGGTTTCAGTTACTTTACTTTTGTTACAACTGTTAAAAGCTCCTGTCAAAATGAGGAGGGTAATAAAAAATGAGACTTTATTGAACTGTTTCATCGGATTGTAGTTTTTGTAAAAATAGATATTTGCATTCAGGTGAAAAAGATATTACATGTATTTTAGCGGGCAACCTTTAGAATCCTTTGTATCTTTGTACCTGAAGAGATTTACACATGCTTTAAGATTTTGAAAATGAAAAAATTAACGTTCTTAATAGTTTCCTTCCTGGTATTTTTGGGAATGGCTTGTTCTTCGGGAAAAAAAGAAGATAGTTCAGATTTACCCCG
>JAZBNQ010000105.1:0-12176 GCA_036350775.1 Mariniphaga sp. | reverse complement strand
TGTGGAATCGTTTTCGTTTAAAGAATTGGATGAATTATTTGAAAAAGATAAGGAAAAGCCCAAAAAAGAAATTTTACAGGCGCTAATTTATTGCCTGATTTACAAGAAAAATACCGGTGAAACAACTGATTTGCAACCTTCCATTTACAGCTTGCGAAAGTTGTTTGAAGAAAACTTTTCCCCGGAAATAAAACGAAATAACCAGATTTTTTCGTTTCAGGACATTGAAGAAGAATTTACGGACAAGCTTCAAAACCTGGTGGCTGAAATACTTTCTGAATCCGGCCGGTTTTACCAGACTCCACACGTAAAATTCTGCCAGTATTGTCCTTACAACAAAATTTGCCAGCGGTATTAAGGATCGGTGATTTTTAATCGCCGATTAATTTGACGCGGTTGTAAACTGTATCCGTGCCAGAACGCATAACCCTGTAAAAGAAGCGGTTGCAAATCGCATCTCCTAATCAGGATCGGCGATTTACAATTGTCGGTAAAAAAATGCGTATAGAATTCTCGTCTGCTGTAAAAAACGATGCAGTTCCCGCACTGCGTCACCCTGACTGCTGTTCGTCACTTTCTCCCAAAAACTTTTTATATAAATCGGGCCGTAATTTTTTAGTGCGCTCAATGGCCTGTCGGTGTTTCCAGTCGTCAATCAGCCGATCGTTTCCGCTAAGCAAAATTTCGGGCACTTTAATTCCCTTGTATTCTGCCGGGCGGGTATAAACCGGTGGGCTCAGCAGGTGATCCTGAAACGAGTCGGTGAGGGCAGAGGTTTCGTCGGAAAGTACGCCGGGAAGCAGCCGTACCACACTATCGGTAATAACGGCAGCAGCAAGTTCACCGCCGGTAAGTACATAATCGCCAATGGAAATTTCTTTGGTAATAAACAGGTCGCGCACCCGCTGGTCCACTCCTTTGTAATGGCCACACAAAATGATGATGTTTTTTTTCAGGGAAAGCGTGTTGGCTTCTTTCTGGTCGAAAAGTTTACCGTCGGGAGTCGTAAATATAATTTCATCGTAATCGCGTTCATTTTTAAGCTTTTCAATGGCTTTTTCAATGGGTTGAATAGCCATTACCATTCCGGCGCCTTTGCTGAACGAATAATCGTCAACCCGCCGGTGTTTGTCGTCGGAAAAATCGCGCAGGTTGTGCACGTAAATTTCTGCCAGCCCTTTTTCCTGTGCCCGTTTTACGATGGAATGGTTCAGTGGGCTTTCCAGCATTTCAGGCAAAACGGTAATAATATCAATTCGCATGAATTTTATTTTTCTGCAAAAGTAGTTTTTTTAGAGAAAGGTTTCTGAAAAACCAGGTTCACAAATACAGCTCTTTCCCGATGGCTTCCATGGCCTCAGTGGCGCGGGCTTCAATAAAAATGTCGGTAAGGGTGTGGGTGAATACTGATGGTTTGATGTTAATTTCGATAATTTTTGCCCCGGTTTTTTTTGCAATTTCCGGGATTTCGGCAGCCGGTAAAACTTCAGCGTTGGTTCCGATAATCAGCATGAGATCAGATTTTTTCGCTTCTTCGAACGAGCGTTTTTTTGGAAACCAGGGAATGGGTTCATTAAAAAAAACCATGTCAGGTTTCAAAATCCCCTTGCACACAAAACACGTGGGCGGAAGAAAGTTCAGGTCGGCAAAACTCATGTCGTATTCCGAATTGCATTCGGTACAAACCAGTTGTTTGTAGGTGCCGTGCAATTCATAAACATATTTGTTTCCGGCTTTTTGGTGCAGATGGTCGATGTTTTGTGTGATGACAGTTTCCAGGAAACTGCGTTTTTCCATTTTGGATAGCACCTCGTGCGCAATATTCGGCTCTGCATCGCCCAGTTTGTCGTAAAAAATCTCCTTAATCTTTTTCCACGACTGCAACGGTTTCTTTTTGAAAAAATCGATTTCGAGGAAAATAGGATGGGTTGTATTCCACAAACCTCCGGCGCCCCTGAAAGGTGGAATTCCGCTTTCTACTGAAACTCCGGCGCCCGTAAAAGCCACCATGTATTTCGAATTCCGGATTAGTTTGACTGCTTCGTTGATTTTCCCGATATCCATGTAACTTGTTTATAAAACTCCCGGCAGACCAAAATCCGGTTGCCGGGAGTATAAACGTTTCAATGTTATAAAATTTATTCTTCTGTAAGGTCTTTTCGAACTGAAACCGTACCATCTTCATTAAACCTGATTTTGAAATTCAGTTTTCTGAAAACAGAAATCATCGGTTTATTATCGCGTGTTGTTTCAGCAACCAGCAGCTTCACATCTCTTATTTTAGCTATTTCCATGCAGTACTGGGTTAAAATATGCCCCAGTTCTTTTTTCTGCCATTTGTCGGTAATCAAAATAGCGTATTCCATAACCTCCACATCCGGGTCGGCAATTAATCGGCCTACACCAATAAGTTTTTTCTTGCCTTCTTCTTCCACTTCGGCCACAATGGCAATTTCGCGGTCATAATCAATAAAACAGAATTGGGTGGCTACTTCATGCGAATCGAAATAGAAATCGTATCTGAACCGGTGGTAAATGGATTCTTTTGAACAGCTTGCCAGTAATTCCAGCCACATCGGTTCATCTTCTGGTTTAATTGGCCGAAGGGTGACAGGCGAACCGTCTTTTAAATTTGTTGAACTTATAAGGCTTTCAGGATATGGCCTCAAAACCAGATGAGAGTATTCTTTGACCGGCTGTTTCATCACTTCCTCGTCAACCACAATCCGGGCGTCCAAAGCAATTACATCCTTTGGTGTAACAATCAGCGGGTTGATATCCAGTTCTTTTATTTCCGGATAATCGGCTGCCAGGTACGACATGCGGATGAGTACTTCCACCAGTTTTTCAATATTTTTACGGGGTGCTCCGCGGTACCCTTCAAGCAAGGGGTAAATTTGAAGCGATTCAAGCATTTGCTGCGCCAGACTTTCGTTCAGCGGTGGAAATTCCAGGCGTTTGTCTTTAAAAAGTTCTGCGCTGGTTCCGCCCATTCCAACCAGCATAACAGTTCCGAATTCCGGGTCTTTTTTCGTTCCAATAATTAATTCAACTGCATCTTTTGTATCAACCATAATTTGAATAGTGACCCCTTCAATATTGGCATCAGGCCGTTTTTCTTTAGCGGTTTTTACCATATTCCGGAAGGCTGCCCGCACCATTTCGTCATCCTTTAAATTAAGGGCTACACCTCCAACATCCGATTTGTGGGTAATATCAGGCGAATAGATTTTCATTACTACCGGGTATCCTTTTTTGCGAGCAATGGCTACTGCTTCGTCCTCAGTTGCTGCTGGTGCCGGATGTGTTGTGTCGATTCCGTAATCATTTACCAGCATTTTGGAATCGTCTTCGTTCAGAATTTTTGCTTTTGGAAAAATTTTGTCTAAGTATTTTTTTCTCAGTTCGTTGCGGTCGTATTGGAATGAAACCGGAACCTCTTTTGGTGTTTCAAAAAGCATTTTCAGGTTTTTGGCATAATGCGAAAGCGTCATAAAAGCCCGGATTGCCTGTTCCGGAGTGGGGTAATTGGAAATGCCTGCACGGTTGAACACCTGAATTCCATCGCGCATACTTGACCCACCCAGCCAACCGGCCATAATTGTTTTGGAAGTTTTTGCTGCCATTTCAGCAATGGCTTCCGCGGTTTCAGTAGGGGAAGTCATTGCCTGTGGTGTAAGCAGCACCAATACAGCATCCACATTTTTGTCTTCGAGAACAATTTCGGTAGCTTTTGCAAAACGCTCGGGCGTTGCATCTCCCAATACATCAACCGGGTTTCCGCGCGACCAGAACGGTGGCAGGTAGTCATTTAGCTTTTGCATGGTTTCTTCGGAAAGGTTTACCAGTTTCCCCCCCCACGATATGAGCGAGTCGGTGGCCATAACTCCCGGTCCGCCGGCATTGGTAACAATGGCGAGCCTGTTTCCTTTGGGAATTCGTTTGCGGCCAACCAGGTCAGTAAAATCGAAAATATTTCCGAAATCATACACTCTGGCTAATCCTGCTCTGCGAAACACTGCATCGTATATGGAATCTTCAGAGGCAAGGGCCCCGGTATGTGAAGCTGCTGCAGCAGCAGATTCGGGGAACCGACCTGATTTGTAAACAATGATCGGTTTTTCGCGCGAAAATGCACGGGCCGCCGACATAAAATTACGGGCATTGGAAAGCGATTCTACATATAAAACAATAGATTTTGTGCTGGGATCCTGTCCAAAATAGTCGATCAAATCTCCAAAGTTCACATCCATTGAGTTCCCGATGGAAACGAAATATGAAAATCCAATGTGCGATTCATAAGCCCAGTCGAGCACCGATGTGCACAGTGCTCCCGATTGCGAAATGAATGCCACGTGTCCTTTTTCGGGCATCCCATTGGCAAAACTCACATTCATGCTTAACCCGGGAACAAGAATACCCAGGCAGTTGGGCCCAATCACCCGCATATCAGGAAACTTCGCTTTTTCAGCTTTTACCTGATCTTCCAGGGCTTTTCCTTCTTTGCCGGCTTCCTTAAAACCTGCTGACATAATAATTATACCGTGGATTCCAGACTCACCACACTCACGAACAATTTGGGGAACATGTTTGGCTGCTGTCATAATAACGGCAAGGTCAGGAACTTTGGGTAAACTTTTCACGTCGGGGTAACAAGGAATTCCAAATACTGCTTCCCGTTTTGGGTTTACCGGGTAAACTACACCGTTGTATCCGCCTCCTACCAGATTCCGCAGCGTGATTCCTCCCACACTGTCCGGATTATTGGAAACACCGATTAACGCAATTCGTTTCGGTTTGAAAATACTGTCTAATTTCTTAATGGCCATTGATATGTTTTTTAATAGTTGAACCTATATTTTGAATTCTTAAATATGGCAGAATTCGCCTATAAAAATCATGAAAAAAAATCATGTTAGAAAATTTTACAAACGTTCTGATTCCATTGGAAAACAGTGTTGGAATTTTATCATTGTTAAAATGTTGTAAATAAAATTCCCTGCAAATTTTGTGATTGTATGTTTAAAAACAATCCTGTCTTAACCTGTTTCACAACATCAAATCTGGAAAATAATCCGGATTTTCCGCTTTTTTATAAAAACCAAGCCCGGATAATTCAATTTTATCCGGGCTTTTAAAATTAGTTTTTTTATGATTTTTCTACTATTAAATATTATTTGTAAAAAAATCTGGCTTTTTTATTACCTGGCTGAAGTTTTAATATCACCAATATTTTCTGATTCAGCAGGGGAGGTGATTTTTTGCATAGGTTTAGCTGCCGGTTTCACCAAAGCAATGGAAAGTACTGCTACGAAACAAAGAATTCCACAAATGGTAAATGCCAGCGGAAAATTGTTCAGATCTCCGAGTCGGCCACCCATTACCGGACCGAAAATTCCACCAACAGCATAAGCTAAAAACACCCACCCATAGTTTTGTCCCACGTATTTTGTGCCAAAAGTGTCTGCGGTAATTGTGGGGAACAAGGCAAAGTTGCCGCCAAAATTAAATCCGATTAAAATGGCAAACAAGTATAATGTATATTCATTTCCGGCCATCCACTGAAAAAGGATTACAAATAATCCCTGGGTTGCCATCATAATGATTATTGAATTTTTTCTTCCGATTTTATCGCTAACCATACCCCACAGAATGCGGCCAAGCCCGTTGAACAGTGCGAAAAAAACCGCCATGGCCAGTGTGGCTGCAGCTCCTGCTGCTTCAGGCGAAACTCCTGCTTTGGTGAGGGCTTCCTGTGGCCAGAGTCGCATCAATCCAATACTCATTAAACCGGCAGCGGCCCCGAAAGTAAAAGTAACCAGAATGAGGTAATACTGCGGAGTACGAAGCATTTCACTGCTGGTGAAATTGATGGTGCCTGCTGAGTTTTTTTTCGTAGCCTCAGGCGGTTTATATCCTTCCGGCTGCCACCCGTCAGGTGGAAAAACCATCCAGATGCTTCCAATTGAAACAATTATCAGGTAAGCAATTCCGTAAACAATAAACGTTTTGGAAAGGCCAATGCTGGCAAGTAATTCCCCTCCGCCAAGAGGTCCCAGCCGATCGGCAAGGGCCATCCAAAGGGTGGCACCAAATCCAAAGCCGGCAACTGCCAGTCCGGTAATCATTCCTTTTTTGTCGGGGAACCACCGCATGCCAACTGCTATAGGCACTACGTAACCCAGTCCAATTCCGCTGCCACCCAATACACCCACAAACAAAAATGTAGTTATAAAATTTTCTGCTCCGAACAGGCCAGATAGAATATATCCCAGTCCCAAAACTATTCCTCCGGAGAATGCAAGTTTCCGGGGTCCTACTTTCGGCATCATTCGTCCGGCCAATACCATTACAATGGCAAACAGAGCAAGGCCTGCAGAAAATACCATTTGAGTTTCTGCTCTGGACCAGCCAGCTTCCACAAGTAATTTAGTATAAACCGACCAGGCATAAATGGCGCCTAAGGCAAGTTGTATGAGAATGGCACCAAGTACAACAAATCCTCGGTTAAATGATTTTTGGTTTTTCATTTTTTTGTTTTTTTGAATGATATAAAAAAAGACATCCTCTTTTCGAAGATGTCTTTTAATAATGGTTTATCTTTTTACTTCAACTTTGGCGCCATTGATTATTTCTTCAACAACCCCCGGGTCGAGCAAGGTTGAAGTATCGCCAAGGTTGGTGGCATCGCCTTCTCCAATTTTCCTGAGAATACGGCGCATAATTTTCCCTGACCGTGTTTTTGGCAGTCCGCTCACAACCTGAATTTTATCGGGTTTGGCAATTGGCCCGATAAACTTGGTTACTGTTGCCCTTATTTCATTTTCAATATTGGCCATCTCTTTGTCTGTGAGGTCTTCGCAAATAACGTAAGCATAAATACCTGAACCTTTTATGTCGTGAGGGTAACCCACCACAGCCGATTCAACTACTTTAGGATGCTGGTTAATGGCATCCTCAACTTCTGCCGTTCCTATGCGGTGCCCCGAAACATTTATTACATCATCAATACGGCCAATGATTCGGTAATAGCCTTCTTCGTCGCGTTTGGCCCCGTCGCCTGTAAGGTAGAGCCCTTTGTAGGCTGAAAAATAGGTCATGTAGCAACGTTGGTGATCGCCATAAGTGGTGCGCAGCATTCCCGGCCAGGGGAATTTTATGCAAAGAATACCTTCCACACTGTTCCCTTTCAGTTCATTTCCTTCGGGATCGACCAAAATCGGCTGAATACCGGGGAGAGGTAAAGTTGCCAGAGAAGGTTTGGTAGGGGTTATTCCGGCCAGCGGCGAAATCATAATTCCGCCGGTTTCGGTTTGCCACCACGTGTCAACAATCGGGCACCGGCCTTTGCCTATCATATCGTGGTACCAGCGCCAGGCTTCCTCGTTAATGGGTTCCCCAACGGTTCCAAGAACTTTGAGTGAACTTAAATCATGATCAACAACCCACTCATCTCCCTGTGCAACCAAAGCGCGGATGGCAGTAGGCGCAGTATAAAACTGGTTTACTTTATATTTGTCAACAACATCCCAAAACCTGCCTGCATCGGGCCACGTTGGAACCCCTTCGAACATAATGGATGTGGCGCCGGCCAGTAAAGGGCCATAAACAATATACGAATGTCCGGTTACCCAGCCAATATCAGCTGTACACCAGTAAATATCGCCGTCGCTGTACTGGAAAACATTTTTAAAGGTGTATTCAGCGTAAATCATATACCCGGCGGTTGAATGCACAACTCCCTTGGGTTTTCCTGTTGAGCCTGAGGTGTAAAGGATGAAAAGGATATCCTCGGAATCCATTACTTCAGCCTTGTTTTCGGCATCAACACCTTTAATTAAGTCATGCCACCAAATATCGCGGCCTTCAACCCAATGCACATGTTCTTCGCCGGTTCGGTGTAAAACAATTGATTTTTCCACAGTCGGGCAGCTTTCCAGTGCTTCATCGGCAATGTTTTTCAAGTGTATGGATTTGGTGCCCCTGAATCCGCCATCAGATGTTATCAGTACTTTCGATTTGGCATCGTGAATCCTGTCGGCCAGTGCGGTTGCTGAAAAGCCTGCAAATACAATGGAATGAATAGCCCCGATACGCGCACAGGCCAGCATAGCTATTGCCAGTTCGGGAACCATGGGAAGGTAAATGGCAACCCGGTCACCTTTTTCCACACCAATCTTTTTTAGTGCGTTGGCAAACTGTTTTACTTTGTCAAAAAGTTCTCCGTAGGTCAGTTTAACGGTATCTTCCTTCGGGTCGTTTGGTTCCCAAATAATTGCAACCTGGTCTTTTCGTGTGAACATGTTTCTTTCGAAAATATTTTCGGTAATGTTCAGCTTTCCGTTTACAAACCAATTTACATCGGGCGCTCCTTCGCCTTCAAATTTCCAATCGAGGACCCGGTCCCATTTTTTGTGCCAATAATAATTTTCGGCAATGCTTCCCCAAAAACCTTCAGGATCGGCAACACTTTCTTTGTACTTTTGAAAATACTCGGCAAGACTGGTTATCTTATTTACCATAGCTTAGAATTTAAATAATTTTGAATGATTAAATGTGAATACTTCTCTCTATCAGGCGAAGCATTTAAACCTTAAACACTCCCGATGAACGTTTTTTTCCGGTAGAAAAAAGGTCATAATGGTTCGTGTTTATATTGTCTTCGCATGAATATTCAAAGTAATAAAGGGGGAAAATATAATATTGTTCGTAAACGTTTGGCACGTTTTATCTTTTTTTTGAAGTTTTCAAATATGCTTTTAAAAACGGGCTCAAATTACATAAAAAATTAAATTGACGAAAAGATAATTGTATATTCTATAACACCTTATCCGATTTTCGAAAACCTGGAAAACAGCATGGTATTTCCGAGTGTTTTTTTTAACTTCAACGGTTTTTTTTACATCTTTCAACCAATAACAAAACAGATTTATGATCATACTGGTGGTTAATTGTGGAAGTTCATCGGTAAAATTCCAGTTGTATAACATGGCGGATGAAATTCTTTTGATCTATGGAAAGGCCGAAAGAAATAAAGACGGGAATACTGATTTTTCAGTTCACGCCCAAAGCCGGAGTATCCAAAGCAAGTTGGAAGGTTTTTCTATTGCTGAAAATTTCGAAAAAATACTGAATGAATTGACCCTGCCAGAGAATGAATGCCTGGCATCTCCGGAAGAATTAAGCATTGTTGGCCACCGCTTAATTCACGGTGGAGATACGATTGAATCTCAGGGGGCAGTTGAAATAACCAATGAGCTTATTTCCTACATGAAGTCGTGCGTTTCGCTGGCTCCGCTGCATTATCCTGCAAACCTTGAAGGAATCAGTACTGTGGCAAAGCTTTTACCCGGGGTTCTTCAGGCTGGTGTATTCGATACTGCTTTTCATTATTCACTTCCTCCCAAAGCATTTTTATATGGGATACCTTTATCATTTTACCGTGAAAAAGGAATTCGAAGGCTTGGATTTCATGGAACTTCGCACAAATATACATCGCTAAGAGCTTGCCGGTTAACCGGATTAAGACCTGAAAAAAGCAAAATTGTTTCATGTCATTTGGGGAATGGTGCATCGGTTGCAGCCATAAAAAATGGAAAATCAGTTGATACTTCCATGGGAATGACCCCTGTGGAAGGGTTGCTGATGGGGACCCGGAGTGGCGATATGGATGCCGGCGCGCTGATTTACCTGCAGGAACATTTCAGCCTTTCGGTGAGTGAAATCCAGAAAATTATAAACAAGGAAGGAGGACTTTTAGGATTGTCAGGTGTTTCATCTGATTACCGTGTAGTTGAAGAAGCTGCCTTAAGCGGAAACCAAAATGCACAAACTGCGCTGGATGTTTACCATTATCGTGTAAAAAAATATATTGGTGCGTATGCTGCGGCAATGGGAGGAATTGACGCACTTGCCTTTACAGGTGGAATTGGTGAAAACAGTTATTGTGCGCGAGAACAGATTTGCAGCGACCTCGGATTTTTGGGAATCAGGCTTTCGGAAAAACTGAATAAGGAAAAGAACGGGGAAGAGGCGGTTATAAATGATGAAAATGGTAATGTAAACGTTTTAATTATACCTGCCAACGAAGAGTTGATGATTGCAAGAGAAATTGCCCACTGGGCGAAGTCGAAGGTTTAAAAACATTTTTTTTCCTGAGAAATGTTACCCAATTGTCCAAATGATTGTTTTAATTTCGTGGGAAAATCGAACCATGGAAATACGAAACTTTAACGAGTTACTCGAAGTAGTAAAAAAGCAGCCTGAAAAAAAGCTGGTAACGGTAAACGGAGTGGACTCAAATACGTTGGAAGCACTTAACGATGCTGTTGAATTGGGACTGGTTTCAGCTATTTTAACTGGAGACAAGGGTAAAATAGAAGAATCCTGCAGCGAGTTGAAAATTGATATCCGAAATTACGAGATTATTCACACCAGCACCGAGCGCGAAGCCACCGAAAAAGCAGTTGAACTGATTCATGACGGAAAAGCCGACCTGATAATGAAAGGATTGGTTTCTACCGATAAATTTATGAAAGTTTTGCTGAAAAAAGAGTTCGGACTGGTTCCGGCAAAAGGAGTGTTAAGCCACGTAGCGTTAATGGAAAACCCTAATTATCACAAAATGCTGGTATTTTCCGATGCCGGAGTAATTCCTTATCCGGATTTGAAGCAAAAAATTTTAATGACCGAGTACCTTATCAAAACCGCACAGGCGTTGGGAATAGAAACTCCAAAAATTGCTGTAATTGCACCCACCGAGCAGATCATTATTTCCATACAATCCTGCATGGATGGTGCCACCATAGCAAAAATGTCGGAGCACGGGCAAATTGAAGGCGCATTTATTGACGGACCTATGGCACTGGATGTTGCCATTAACCGCGATTCGGCTGCTATAAAAGGATTCACCTCGCCAGTGGCTGGAGATGCCGATTGTCTTTTGTTTCCAAATATCGACGCCGCAAATGTATTTTATAAAACCAATTCAAAATTGTGTAAAGCCCAGATGGCCGGAATTATTGCCGGAGCAAAAGTTCCTGCAATTGTTTCATCGCGCGGCGACAGTGAAAAGACCAAACTGAATTCCATTGCCCTGGCTTCTCTGATGAGCTAAGCAAATAATGTATTATGCACCGAATTCTCGCCATAAATCCGGGTTCCACTTCCACTAAATTCGCAGTTTATTTTGGTGAAAAATGTGTACTGAATAAAACCATCCGGCATTCGATGGATGAACTGCTGCGATACAGAAATGTGGTGGACCAGTTCGATTTTCGGAAAGGATTTATTATTGATGCACTGGTTGACGAAGGCATTGATGTGGATTCCATAAAAATTATCATCGGGCGGGGTGGGCTCACTTACCCGCTTGAATCGGGTGTTTACCGCATAAACAACCAAATGCTGAAGCATGCCCAGGAAGGAGTTTTGGGTCAACATGCCAGCAATCTTGGGCCACTGCTCGCCGATTATATCGCACAACAGATTCCCAATGCCCGCGCCTACATTGCCGATCCGGTTGTAACTGACGAACTGGAGTATGTGGCCCGTATTGCCGGCCACCCAAATTTTGAACGGCGTTCCATTTTTCATGCCCTGAACCAAAAAGCAACGGCAAGAATGCATGCCAAAGCAATGGGAAAAAAGTATGAAGAAATGAATTTAATTGTGGTCCATTTAGGAGGCGGCATTTCAGTAGGGGCGCATAAAAAGGGCAGGGTAGTGGATGTAAACAATGCATTCGACGGCGAAGGTCCATTTAGTCCGGAACGCTCGGGAACACTTCCGGTGGGTCAGTTAATCGGTATGTGTTACAGCGGAAAATATTCCGAAGACCAGGTACGGCGCATGGTCGTTGGTGAAGGCGGTTATGTTGGCTACCTGGGCACCAACAATGCCAAAGAGGTGGAAGAACGTGCCGCCGCAGGCGACGAAAATGCAAAACGAATCCAGGATGCGCTTTTTTACCAGGTATCAAAAATGATTGGCGAAATGGCTGTTGTTCTTGAAGGAAATATTGATGCCATATTAATTACCGGTGGCCTGGCTTTTAGTCCGAATGCTGAAAAATGCATAAAGCAAAAAGCCGGTTTTCTCGCTCCCATATTTACCTACCCCGGCGAAGATGAACTGCAGGCGTTGGCCATGAATGCATTGCTTGCAGCCCAGGGTGA
>JAZBNQ010000104.1:0-2060 GCA_036350775.1 Mariniphaga sp. | reverse complement strand
TTTTAAATCGACAAACAGGTAGTTGGGATTCTCCACTTTGGAAACCGAATACAAGGTCACACCGGGGTATTCCAGCGAAACTTCAGCAGTAGAAATATTTTCCCCGTAAACCATCAACTGCAGGTCGGGCGATTTCATGCCGGCCCACCAGAACATAGGTTCCACACGTTCTAAATCAATGGTTGCTGAAAAAACATTCAGGGTAATGAGAACGATGAACACTGAGATGAGTATTTTTTTCATTTTTCTATTGATTTGAATTCTTTTTTACTGTTTCCTTTTATACTGAATTGTTTGTCCAATACTTCCACCTGGGCCGGTTTTTCTGAATGATTAACAATGGAAAAAAGGCCTTTTTTCATGACAACTTCCAGGTGGGCTCCCCTAAAATTTATGCGGAATGCCCAGCTTTTCCATTTTTTCGGCAAAAAAGGATGAAAAATGAGCCGGTTGTTTTTCACGCGCACTCCGCCAAATCCCATCACAAAAGCCATCCAGGTGCCGCCCATGCTGGTGATATGCAGGCCGTCTTCGGTGTCGTTATTGTAATCGTCCAAATCAAGCCGGGCCGTGCGCAGGTACATTTCGTAGGATTTTTGTTTGTACCCAATCCTGGCAGCAAGTATGGAATGCACACATGGCGAAAGTGAAGATTCATGCACTGTCAGCGGTTCGTAAAAATCGAAATGGCGTTTTAAATCCTCTTCTGAAAAATCATTTTCAAACCAAAACATGCTTTGCAGCGTATCGGCCTGCTTGATATAACACGAACGCAGAATGCGGTCCCACGACCATTTTTGATTAATGGGCAGGTTTTTTCCCGGGAGTTCTGAAACCGGAATCAGTTCTTTATCCTTAAATCCATCCTGTTGCAGGTAAAGCCTGCTATTTTCATCGAAAGGAAAATACATTTTTTCAATGATTTCGTGCCAGCGGATGGTTTCCGAAAGTTCGTTGAATTTCCACTTTTTCATGAGTTCATCAAACAGAAAAGGGAATTCTTTTTTCAGGAAATCAATTACTTCCAGTGTGTATTTCAATGTCCACACAGCCACGTAGTTGGTGTGAAAATTGTTGTTCACATTGTTTTCGTATTCGTTGGGGCCGGTAACACCCAGCATTACAAAATTTTGTTTCTCCTCCGACCAGTTTATGCGCTGGCTCCAGAACCGGCTGATGGCCAGCAATACTTCAAAACCGTAAGGCGCCAGGTATTCCATGTCTCCGGTGTAGTTCACATAATTGAAAATGGCATAGGCAATGGCGCCGTTTCGGTGGATTTCCTCGAAGGTGATTTCCCACTCGTTGTGGCACTCTTCTCCGTTTATGGTCACCATGGGGTAAAGTGCTGCATTGCCGTTGAATCCCAGTTTTTGAGCATTTTCAATGGCCTTTTGCAGGTGTTTGTGGCGGTACATCAACAAATTGCGCGAAACTTCCAACGGTGCGGTACTCAGGTAAAATGGCAGGCAATATGCTTCAGTATCCCAATAAGTTACACCTCCGTATTTTTCGCCGGTAAACCCTTTGGGCCCAATGTTGAGCCGCTCGTCTTCGCCGGTGTACGTTTGGTTCAACTGAAAAATATTGAACCGGATGCCTTGCTGGGCGGCCACGTCATCTTCAATTTTAATGTCGCTGGTTTCCCATTTTTCCAGCCATTTGTTTTTATGCTTTTCGAAAAGAGTATCGAAACCGGCTTTTTGTGCCCGCGCAATGGCTGATTTAGCATTTTTCAGCAAACCGGTTTTTTTGTAATTCAACGATGAAACCGTTGCCGCAAGTTTTTCAACAATGATTTCGTCCCCTTTTTCAACGGTTATTTTTTGGCGGGCTTCCACATATTTTTCACGTTCAGTAGTGGAAATTTCAGAAGAAACCGGCTGGTTATTTTTCAAAATTTGAAACCACATTCCGGTTGTCACCTGGAATTTTGTTTTCAGGGTTTCCAAAGTAATGTAACCTTCGTTTTTGCTGATTTCCTTCTGAATTTCAATCCAGAATTTTTCATCGTAGTTGGCATCTTCGTTTTTCACGTCGCCATCGAGGTAGGGCGAAAC
>JAZBNQ010000103.1:0-2808 GCA_036350775.1 Mariniphaga sp. | reverse complement strand
CGTTCCAAAAGTATTGATCCCGATAGCATCAAGTTTTGGAGAGTGAAACATTATACTTGCCAAATTTTTTCTGCCTAAGGTTGCCGCCGTGGATACGGGATGATTAGGATCTTCTTCTTTAATAATTTCAATTAATTCATTAAAGGTTTTCAAGAACGTATTTTTTCTAAGCCGAAGAGGATGATATAATTCATTGCCTAAATTCCACATTAAAAGCGAAGGATGATCCTTATATTTTTTAACCAACTCTTTAACACTTTGCTTTAAAACAAGGATGTTCTCCTTATCAGCGTAAGAATCGTACATTTTACTGAAGGGAGGGATAGGAATATCAACAATAACAGCCAAATTATTGGCATGAGCTACATCTAAAATATGTGCAATATTAATAGTGTCATATACTCTAATGGTATTACCGCCGGCTTCAGCTAATTCCTTAAAATGAGAATAAGCGGCAGCTCCCTTAATTTTAAAAGGTTTTCCGTTTCTTATAATCTCATATCCGTTTAATGTTTCTTTAATATATACTGTTCCTGATTCATTGTTCATTTTATGGCCATGAACATTTCTTAGAAAATGCACTCCTGATATAAGAACAATGCCCACTGCGCAAATAATACATACAGCAATAAAAAACAGCTTTTTCATCTGTAACAATTCAACTTTATAAACGGTTAAAAATAAAAATTTTCTATTTTAAAAGGTTGCTCCAATCAAATCATCAAATCCAAAGAATCAGTTGATGTCCTCTTTCCAGTAAAAGTACTAGAGTTATTATGACAAAGGGTTTTTCCATCCCAATTTTTAGATATTTCCTGACTTCGACAATGCGTCACCCTAAAAATTATCCCAAAATTTCTCATCAAAAAGTTTAGCAATAGATTTGTGTTTCGTTGTCAGTAGCATTGTTTTTGTCAAAGTGTTTCCACTGGTTGGCAACTTTACTTTAATTGTTGTTATTGTCTTGGCAATTTCCAATACTTTGTCAACACTTAAATCGATACCGGTTATTTTCAGTATCCTTTCAAGTTCTTTATATACCTTGTATGCCACAAAGCAGATACAAACGTGCGCTTCGATCCTGCGAGGGGTAAAATGGAACATCGGCCGCATTTCGAGTGTCCCTTTGGTTACACGATATGCCCGTTCTATTGTCCACAATCCGTTATACTGTTCGCAGACTTCTTTTGCGGGCAGCGAAGTGTTGGTAATGTAGCCTTTGAGCCCGTCCCATTTTTCGTCTTCATCGATTTTTTCCTGGTTGATTTTTACCTTCACATTGTCGGATATTTCCAGGAACTTATTGTACCCCCGTTTATTGATATTTTCTTTTGTGATGTTCCCGCTCTTATACGCTTTATGCAGGCGTTTCACGCCCTTATCCCTGTTATATTTATCTTTTTTTGCCCTTTTGGTAGAATAACCGACAATTAACCTGGCCACGCCTTTTTGGGTTTCATTAAATTCCCCGTCCTGCTTTTCTAATGACAATATCCATCGTTTTGTTGCCTCGGATTCATTTTTTATCCTTGCGCCGAGAATATATTTATGGCCCCCTGATTCTAAAAGTGCTATGTTCGATTTGTTCATTAAGCCGGAATCGGCCACAATTATAAAATCATCCAATCCAAACCGTTGTACAAAATCCTCAACGATGGGTATCATTGTCCGCCCTTCATATTGGGAGCCACCGAAAAGTGAGTACGAAAGGGGATAACCATCTTTACTGACCAACAATCCCAATACGACTTGAGGCTGGCTGTGTTTGCCATCTTTGGAAAATCCGGTTTCCCGGAGCTCATCGCCATAATCCGATTCAAAGTAAAGCGTGGTCACGTCATAAAACATCAACCCTATCCTGCCACCCAAAATCTTTCTTGTGTGTTCTACGCTGAGTTGTTGTACCATGTCCTGCTGGCTATTGTGCAATTTGTCCAAATAGCGGTATATATTGTGGAGCTGTACATCTTCGTCAAAATAAGACTTTAGGTAATCTACCGTACCCGCTTTGCTCATTGGCTGGCTTAAACGGGCTATCACCAAATGCTTCAGTATGTCATCGTTTATCGAATCAAACCCAATGGCCTTGAATACCCTGTTCAATATCAACTGAGTCCCGTTTATCAGGATTTTTTCTACGTTGGACAACAAATATTCCGTTACCAGTTTCTCTTCGTTCTCCTTTGCTGCTTGTCCAAAAATATCTGTATTGCCGCAATGGAGGTCTATCCACTTTTTGCCTTGAAGGCACAATGATTCTATCTCTGAACTGTCATTGCTTACACCAATGGTTGCAAGTTCCCTGAAACTGCCCCTGCTTTTATCCACAACCACAACGCTGGTTGTCCCTGACCGGTTCTTCTTTTTGCGTATGAACATGCACTAAAATACCCCGATTTTTGTTTGCGTCACCCATTTCGGTGACGCATAATTTGCAACTTGCTCAATTTGTGATAATTATGAAATCTGAAACTTGAGGGTGTCGAAGTCAGGAGTTATTATGACAAAGGGTTTTTCCATCCCAATTTTTAGATATTTGTGTTCTTCAATCATTCCATCAAAATCAACCGCAGTAATCATTAACAGATATTTCTATTTTTGTATTTGTTAAAAACAGCGTTCAAATATAACAAACACCAGCCGGAATTGCAGATTCAGGAAGAATCTCTTCTGAAAAACTCCAGTCGCTTTGTATAAAACAAAATCAATTGAAATTATTTTATAAGTAATATGGATTGAAAGGTTACCGTTTGTTCTATCATGGCTGTACAATAAATGGTTGTGCAGGGATCTTTTTTGTCATCCGAT
>JAZBNQ010000102.1:0-2367 GCA_036350775.1 Mariniphaga sp. | reverse complement strand
GACATTTGTGCCCAGGTATTCAGCGCCTTTTCCGTCAAATCAATTTCATCGTAAATCGAAAACAACCGGCTGTTCACGCCTCCAACTTCTCCTTCAAAATTTTTGTTCAAATACTCCAGCGCCGAAAGCTCTTTGGAAAGGTTATTTTGTTTCCGGTAAATATCGGCCAACGTGGAATACATTTCAGCGCTGGCAAAATCACGGTAACGAGCCTGGTCGAACCAGTCAATGGCCTGGCTGATTTCACCGGCTTTCCATGCTGTTTGAGCAGCCTGTGCATAAACCGATCCTTCCAATTCATTCATTCCGGGGAACTGGTCAAAATATTGTTTCCATGCAGATGCAGCTTTTTCAAAATCTCCCTGTAATTCTGCTTGTTCGGCATTTATTTTATAATCAACCAAAACTTTTGGAGCTGAGCACGAAACAACAAAAATTGCTGTGCTCATTATTAAAACTTTAATACTTAACTTCATAATTCAATTTCTAACTAAACCACAAAACTACAACAATTCATGTTTTTTGCCCGAATTTTTTGGTCAATCAGCAAAAAAGCAATAATCTTGGTAAGCTCTTTGAGATTTATTCAATTCAACCTGAATTAAAGTAAAATTTCGCATATTATGAAAAACCAGACCTTTTTACCTTCGCGCCGTAAATTTATCCAAACCGCCACCACGGCAGCAATTGGCGCTCCATTTTTACTCGAATCTTGTACAAAAAAAGAAACATTGAACCACGCTTGCATTGGTGTGGGAGGAATGATGGGCTTGGGTGATCTGAAAAACTTTTTAAGCCACCCCAATTTGAAAATTGTGGCCATTTGTGATGTGGACAGCAACATGCTGGAGAAGGCATCAGAACTGGTTCCCGATGCCCGACAATATACTGACTGGCGGGAACTGCTCGATAAAGAAGCCGGAAATATCGACTCGGTTAATGTTACGGTTCCCGATCATAATCACTTTATTATAGCATGGAATGCCATCCAAAAAGGCAAACACGTGTACTGCCAGAAACCCATGTGCCATGATGTTGCCGAAGTGCGCAAATTAACCGAAGCATCGGTTGAGAAAGGAGTTGTTACGCAACTCGGCACGCAGCATGCATCTTCTGCAAACGATCGCCGTGCAGTTAAACTGATTAAAGATGGCGCTGTTGGAAAAATAAAACATGTTTATCTCTGTTCAAACAGGCCGGGAGCAGTTGAAAACTACAGGCTGGCCGGTCCGCGCCCTGAAAATGGTGAAACGGTTCCTGACTATCTCAGCTGGAATCTATGGATTGGAACGGCTCCCATGCGCGATTATGTGCCAAAAATATATCATCCGTGGTTATGGCGTGGATGGCTCGATTTTGGAACAGGCTGGTCTGGCGATATTGGTTGCCACCTTTTTGATGCGGTCTGGAAAGGACTTGATTTAAATGCGCCAAAAACTGTTGTGGCAGAAGTTCAGAAATCGTGGCAGGAGTCGCCCGAACGTCGTGCCGACAATTGGCCACAGGGAAATCACATTACCTGGATGTTTCCGGGAAACAATTTTACTGAATCGGAAGTGCTCCCAATAGAATGGTTTGACGGAGAATTTTTCCCTCCGCAGGAAATTATGGATTTATTCCCCGGCGATCCCTATCCACCCGAATCGGCTATGCTGGTTGGAACCGAGGGAGCTCTGCTGGTTGCTCACGGAAACGATTTGGTACTTTTGCCACAACGTAAATTTTCCGACTATAAATTACCCAATTTTAAAGAAAGAAATCATTATCACCATTTTGTGGATGCTTGTTTGGGTGGTGAAAAAACGGAATCACATTTTGCCCAAACCGGACCAATGACTGAAGCAATCCTGTTGGGAACAGTTGCTGTTCGAATACCTGAAACATTACTTGAATGGGATGCTATAAATATGAAAATACCCAATTCTCCTGAAGCGGAAAAACTCCTTAGCCGAGTTTATCGGGAAGGATGGAATGCAGGTGGATTCTGATTTCAATTTAGATCGGTTCCTTCCTTTATCCATTTTCTGTAGCTTTACTCCATTTGAAAATTAACAGCAATCTTGTGAAAAACTACCTGTTAAAACACCCTTTTGCCCCAACAGGATTCTTCATTTTTCCCATTCTTGTTTTGACATTTTTCATGGAAATAAATTTGCCTTCCAAAGCACCAGAAGGATATAAAAGCTTTATTGTGGCGTTCGAATTTGCCAAAACGCCCGCAGAAATTCAAACCCTGTTCGCAGATCTTTCACCGGAAACAATCCATAACATTGACAAGGCAAATTACATCGATTTCGGTTTTATGCTGGCCTATTCCCTGTTTTTGGGTTTAATGTTTCGAAAGGCTGCATTTGTTTTTAAACGACG
>JAZBNQ010000101.1:0-4099 GCA_036350775.1 Mariniphaga sp. | reverse complement strand
TGTCGAACATTCATGTGCGTTTTAACGACGAGCAAAAGGCAAATTATTACCGGAATTTTGTGAAATAGTGTTATCTCAACAATGAAATGTCATTTCGAATCCCGGTATTCCGGGTGAGAAATCTTTAAATTGAACCAGATTTCTCCTAGCGAACCCGTCGAAATATCAGTATTGAACATTTTTCATGTTTGATCTGACAGCAGTCTTACTTTTTTGCTCTCCGCACATAAAACACAAATCCGTTTTTTCGGCCGGTTTCTTGAATGTCCTCGTATTTTTCCATCAGCGGCGCCCGGTGAATTTTGGTTACAAAATATACATCTTTGTCGATGTCGCCCGTTAAAAGCCAGTTTTCATTGTAAAAATTTGGATTGGAAGGAGGCTGCGTTTCTCCGTAAAAATAAGTGGCATACGATTTAAAATGTATGTTTTTCAGGTAAACATCCTGACCGGCTTTCGATTTAAAAAATTCGATGAGCGCATTTTGTGAATATTTTTCGATGCGCGGAACCAAAACAAGAATTACCGAAAGGGTAAAAACCAGGGTGGTTCCCCATAAAAGCAGAGCACGTTTGAGTGGCTCGGTTTTTTTGATTCGTGTAAAAATAATCACAATGGCCACCAGAAATAGCAGTCCGGGCAGAAACTCAAATCCGCTCCAATTGGCCTCAGCTTTAAGGTTTTCAATGGCAAAAGCATCGTTTATCAGGTTGCTTTCAATAATTTTATGTTTGAATTGGTCAACAAATTGCAGAAGCATGGCCGGTAATGCTATAAAAACCGAAAGGACAATTATTACAACCGACATCCATTTTTGCCACTTAGCGCGGTTTTGATACATGCTGTAAACGAATCCGGCAGCCAAAAAAGTAAGTGGAAAGTAAGCCAGCGAAGAATAATGAACGATTTTGGTTTTTACAATCGAAAATAAAATAAGCACCACCCAAAACAGAATAACCATCCATTTTTTCATAATCGGGTAAAACGTTTCTTCGGTGATTTCTTTTTTAAAAGCTTTCAGTGCTAAAATGGAAGAGGGGAAAACACCAAAAAACAGCACCACAAAATGATATCCGAAAAATCCGCCGTGGCCGGCGTCCTGGGTTTGAAACAAGCGCACCTGGTAAACAATGAAATCAACAACCATGTCGTAATTCCCGGTAAAAATCTGAACAATAAACCATGAACCGCCAACCAGCGCCAGCACAACAAAATAGGTAACCACATCCATTACCCGAACTTTAACTTTGAATTTTTCCCACAAAAGGAAAACACCGCCGGTGAGGGCAATCAGCAAAAAACCAACCGGGCCTTTCGTAAGAATGGCGAGCCCGGCAAACGTTGCTGCGAGGATAATGTTTCGTAATTTTTGTTTGTTTTCAGGAAATGCATACAGCATAAGAAAGTAAACGCCCAGAAAAATGAACAGGTTAAACCACGGATCGATAATGCCCGATTTGAAATAGAAAAACGGTAAAACCGAACCGGCATAAGCCAGCACCCACAATAATCCAAACAGGTTGTTCCTGATTTTTCTGCCAATGTTGAAAAGCACCAGTAACGTAACTATTCCGCAAATGGCGTTGGGAAAGCGGGCTGCAAATTCGTTAATTCCAAAGAGTTTCATGGAAAGCACCTGCATCCAGATAAACAGCGGCGGTTTTTCCCAAAAGGGTTGAAAATTAATTTGAACGGTAAGGTAGTCGCCGCTTACAATCATTTCGCGGGCCGACTCGGCAAAGTTTATTTCGTCCCAGTCGAATAAATGTTCACCACCTAAAAACGGAATAAACAGCAAAGCTGCAATTGCCGCAATATAAAGTTGAAGGATTGCCGGATTTAAACGATTAATTTTTTCGTTCATTTTGAAGATTTTGTATGTGTTAACACTGAATTGTCGAGCCAGGATTTTTTCCAGTTTTCAACCCAAAAAAATGAAAAAAACAAAAGAATCACCGAAATAATTGAGCCGGCAGTGATGTCAACTACAAAATGTTGCGAAATATAAACTCTGGAATATGCCACTACAACAGCTGCAAACAGAAGCAACAATTTCCCCCATTTGTTTTTTGTAACCAGCGCAAGCATAAAAAAAACACTGAAAGCAGATGCAGTGTGCCCTGAAGGAAAACTTTGCAGGCTGTGCTGGTTTACGCCTTCAACCAAATGGAGTTTATACGTTTCAAACAGTTCGAAATATTTTGCTGGCCGGTACATCTCATCCAATATCACTTTTTTAAACAGGTTCACTACCAGGGCAGCGCTCAAACTACCAATGAGAAAAGCAAATAGGTAACGGTATTTCACAAAAAGAAAAACAACGCCAAGGATTGCGATTATGGTTCCATCGCCTAAGTGGGTGGCATATTTAAAAAAAACATCGAAAAAGGGAGCGTTTGCCTTATTCAGCAAAATATGCAGTTCTGCTTTGGGAAAACTTAAAAGCAAACCTGAACAAATAATCAGAAAAATAATGTAAGGTATTAAAAACCAAATGTTCCTTGAAAATAAATCCTTCATCAGAATAGCTTTAATTGAACCTGTAAAAATCATAAAAAAATTGGAAAGTACAATTTTTAAATCCCGGCATGAAAAGAGAAAAAAAATATTACAATTCGATTAAACCTTTTTGTTTACGATTCGTCCAACAAGCCATAACAATGCAACCTTTGCGTTGCGTTTTTTTACATAGGTGGAGTCCCGGTTATTGAACCGGGACTTTTTATTTCGCATTCCAAATCTATTTCCCAACCTGATATAATTTTCGTTTTAATTCTGCTTTCCATTCTTTATCTTCGGGGAAATTTTAAGAAATGAAACGATTCCTTGTCCGGTGTGCCGAATATATTCATACGATTCATCAAAACGAACTTCATAAAATTTGCCTGGTTTTTCCCAACCGCAGGGCAGGCGTTTTTTTTAATGCCTACCTAGCGAGGCAGCTTTCAAATCCGGTCATCGGACCCCAAATTGTTACGGTTAATGAACTGATTACCCGGTTTTCTGAATTACACCAGGGAGAAAAACTGCACCTGATTTCAATTCTGTATGACATTTTTAAAAAACACACCAACACGACAGAAAGTTTCGATGAATTTTATTTTTGGGGTGAAGTGCTTCTGGCCGATTTTAACGACGTGGACAACTACCTGGTGAATGCCAAAGACCTTTTTACCAACCTGGCCGATTTAAAGGAAATTGAAGGTTTGTTTGATTATATGACACCTGAACAAAAAGCAGCCATTGAGCGGTTTTGGGGCAGCCTGGCCGGAACAGGGCACAAACCACACCAGGAAAAGTTCGTATCCATCTGGCAAAAACTTTACCCGGTTTATACCGAATTTAAAGCGGTTCTGGAAGAAAAGGGAATGGCTTACGGAGGAATGATTTCGCGGCAGGTGATGGAGCAATTCAGAAAAGAGGAGCCCGGTTTTGAATTCAAAAAATACTACATCATCGGATTAAATGCGTTGAATAATTGTGAAAAAACGTTTTTTAAGCTGCTTAAAAATCAGCAAAAGGGCGTGTTTTTATGGGATTACGACCGGTTTTATTTAGACGACGATAAAAATGAAGCCGGCCGTTTTATGCGGGAAAACCTGAAACTGTTTCCGCCACCGGCAGATTTTTTACTGAATGCCAACCTTTTTTCTGAAAAGAAAAATATAAAACTGATGGCGGTTTCATCCAATTACGGGCAGGCACAGGCCATTCCAAAATTCCTTGATGAAAACGAACAGGAAATCATAAAAGAATTTGACAATACTGCAGTTGTTTTGGCCGACGAATCCCTGCTTTTCCCTGCACTCGGATCCATTCCAAATGATTTCGGAACTGTGAATGTAACCATGGGTTATCCCGTAAAAAACTCAGTGGTTTACGGATTTTTACTTTTACTGGTCAATCTGTTAAAAAACAAGCGGTTGGACGAAAATGGCAGGCTGGTTATTTACCATCGTTTTGTTACCGATGTACTGAACCACCAGTTGCTTGGTAACATTGCACCGGAGAAAACGGCTGAATTTTTGGCAAACCTGAAAGAAAAAAACCGGATTACCGTTCCGCTTGATGAAATTGGTTTTTCGTCCCTCCACCAACT
>JAZBNQ010000100.1:0-8048 GCA_036350775.1 Mariniphaga sp. | reverse complement strand
TACGACTGGATTATTCCAGAAGAAGTTCCTGTAATTGATCCTGATGGTCAGGATATCAGTTTCGCGGAACAAATTCTTCCCATTTTCAATAGCGGGGATAATTGTACTGCCTGCCACAACGGAAGCCAAATGCCTGACTTAAGGGAAGGTAACGCCTACAGTTCGCTGAACAGTACAAGATATATCAATAAAACGTCTCCTGAAGAAAGCAGAATTTATGCCACTCCTCATCCTGACGGCGGGCATTATAAAAAGTACACTGCAACCCAGGCAGCCCTCGTGCTGGTATGGATACAGCAAGGTGCAAAAAATAACTAACTGCAATTAAAATGGCTAAAATGAAGAATTACATACTATTCGTGTTACTTACGGTAATTCCGTTCACCACAATTTTTGCCCAGGAAGAAGAACAGGTGAAGGACAGACCGGTAAGAGCACCGTTTGCAAGTGGTTATTTAATCGATAACCAAACAACCATGATTCCGATTGAAGGAACGTTGGAATTTGCCATTCAGCATAAATTTGGTACCGTTGAAAACGGCCTCTCCGATTTTTTCGGAATTTATGCTCCGGCAGCCAATATCAGACTTGGATTAAATTACGTACCGTTCAAAAATTTTCAAGTGGGTATTGGTTTAAGCAAGGAAAAAATGTACACCGATTTAAATGCCAAATGGACCATTCTGGAACAAACACGTGAAAATACCATCCCGGTTGCAGTGGCACTTTATGGTGTGGTTGCTGTTGATGGTAGAAATGAAAGCGCATTTGGAACCGGCAGAGTCTGGCATTCAGGAGAAGGTCCTTATCCCTTTGAAATTGTTTTTGCCGACCGGTTATCCTATTTTTCACAGCTGATTGTTGGCCGTAAATTCGGGCACGCAGTTTCATTGCAAACTGGTGTTAGCTTTACCCACTACAACATGGTTGAAACGAGATTTGACCACGACAAAATAGGTTGGCATTTTAACGGCAGGGTGAATTTTTCGCCCCAGTCGTCGTTCATTTTTAACTACGATTTGCCGTTAAATATTCAACAGATTTCTGAACAGGTGGAAGTACCAGATTATCATCAGCCAAATGTTTCTTTTGGCATTGAAATTGCAACAAGTACTCATGCATTCCAAATCTACATGGGCAATTCAAAAGGAATTATTCCTCAGGATATTATGATGTGGAATTCAAACAAATTTAACCTGGATAACCTGGCATTTGGATTTACCATTACCAGAATTTGGAACTTTTAATGTTTAACTATAAAAACAATTTATCATGAAAAAAGGTAAGATTAAATTTTTAACATATCCCCTGGTGGTTTTGTTCGCTGGAATGTTGCTGGCAGCTTTTGTTTCACCAACAGAAACCAATAATATGCCAGAAAACTGGGATATCCCTGCCAAGTACAAAGAAATGAAAAACCCTTATGCAGGCGATGCATCGCTTGACAGGGTTGGAAAAATGATGTATGCAAAACATTGCAAATCATGCCACGGGAACGTTGGCCTGGGCGATGGACCAAAAGCGGCAAGCATGACAGCCAAAATGATTCCGTTTAACGATCCAAAATTTCAAAGCCAGACTGACGGCGAAATTTATTACCAATCCATTATTGGAATGGACGAAATGCCCAACTTCGAGAAAAAAATTCCCGAAGAAGAAGATCGCTGGGCAGTTGTTAATTTTGTAAGGTCTTTAAAATAGGTTATAAAATCGAATCCTGCTTCGGAAAGTATTGACTTTCCGGGGCAGTTTTTTTAACTATCCTGTGCTATGAGATTTTTCGCTTGCACATTTTTCCTTGTATATTTTACAGGGTTTTTAGGTGTGTTGAATTCTAACGGGCAAAACATTCCTGAACAAAACCAGGCTTGCCTCAAATGCCACGCTTCACAAACCTTTACCATTTATAACGACTGGACTGAAAAAGAGGAAAAACGGCTAATGAACCCGTTTTACATTCTGGATACAGTTCAGCTGCTTGTTGGTGTACACCAGGTTTTTAGTTGTATCGATTGCCATTCAATGGATTATGAAACCTATCCGCATAACGGCGAATTGAAACTGGAACCGATGATGACATGTATTGATTGCCATGGAGGAGACCCCACTTATGAAGATTGGCAGTTTGACAGGATTGAAGAAGAATTTCAAAAAAGTGTTCATTTCGAAACACATGGCGATCAGTTCTCATGCTCCAAATGTCACAGCCAGCACTATTACAGAGCAACTGCCAGAACCAGCAGCGATATCCGCGAAATTGTGGAATACAGCAACAACATGTGCCTTTCATGCCACGACAACATGACCAAATATCAATTGGTTTCAACAGATGAAAAACCACTACTGGTTGATATTCATAACTGGCTTCCAAACCAGGAACTGCATTTCAGGCGGGTGCGTTGTATTGAATGCCATACCGAAGTGCAGGATTCATTAATGGTTTCGCATAATGTTTTAAGGAAAGAACACGCTACAAAAAATTGCGTTGAATGCCATTCTGCCAATTCAATGCTGCAGGCTTCATTATACAAGTACCAAAATTTAAAAACACGAACAGAAACCGGGGAAGAATCCCGAAGTTCAATTTTAGGCCTTTTTACCGTAAAAAATACCGAAGAAAATTTCACAAATGAGTACTATGTAATCGGGGCTTCGCGAATTCCTTATCTAAATACCATATTTGCCATTATTTTCTTTGCTACCATTGGCGGAATAGCTGTTCACACTGTTTTAAGGATAATTAAAAAATAGGTTTATGGAAAACGGAAAAAAACTTTATTTATATCCTTTATGGCTTAGAATTTGGCATGGAATTAATGCACTCGGAATTCTATTACTCATATTTTCCGGAATAAGTTTACACTATTCTGACAGAGGCGCATTTTTACTGAATTTTGAAAGGGCAATTACAGTTCATAATGTGGCCGGATTTGTTGTTACAATCAGTTATTTTCTTTTTGTTTTTGGCAACATTCTTACCAAAAACGGCAAGTATTACCGGGTAAAAACCAAAGGATTATCCAAAAGATTAACAAAGCAGATTCAATATTACATTTCCGGAATGTTTAAAGGCGAAGAATCACCTTTCCCCATTTCAGAAAAACGTAAATTTAATCCGTTGCAAAAATATTCATACATTTTTACAATGTATTTGTTTTTACCCATTCTTATTGTTACCGGGATAGCCTTATTTTTTCCTGAAATGATTATCGAACAGGTATTTCGGATAAGTGGAATAATGCTTACCGCAATTATTCATGGTGTAATCGGTTTTCTTGTATTTGTGTTTTTGCTAATTCATTTATATGTTGCTTCAATGGGTAAACCACCTGGGAAAAATTATAAAAGTATAATTACCGGCTGGCATACCTGATAACCTGTAAAACAAAAACCGGGTTTTAAGAAAACCGGTTTTATTGAAACAGGACTAATTTTTTTAATAACAAGAATTAAAATCTTTGTCCTATGAAGTTACCACAATCTTTAAGAAACTGGCTCTCCATTATTGGTGCAGGAATTGCTATTCTCAACCTGTTTTTGATTGGCCTGCTGTTTATTATTACGCTTATTTTCAATGTAGGTAGCTCTTACGTAGGACTGTTTATTTATATCATTCTGCCCATGTTTTTAATTATTGGGCTGATTTTGATTCCGGCAGGAATGCTAATTACCAAACGGAAAATTAAAAGACAGGAAAAAGGTGCAAAAATAAAAGACTGGCCGGTTATCGATTTTAATAATCCGGCCACCCGAAATGCAACCATTATATTTTCAACCGGAACTGTTATTCTTTTAATTCTTTCGGCAGTGGGCAGCTACGAAGCTTTTCATTATACCGAATCTGTAGAATTTTGCGGAAAAATATGCCACCAGGTAATGGAACCCGAATATGTGGCTTATCAGGAATCGTCGCATGAGCGGGTTTCGTGTGTAGAATGCCATGTAGGCACTGGAGCCGACTGGTATGTAAAAAGTAAACTGTCAGGCTTATACCAGGTTTATTCCGTAATGTTCGAAAAATACCCGCGCCCCATACCAACTCCGGTGCACAGTTTGCGCCCGGCCCGCGAAACCTGCGAGGAATGCCACTGGCCCGAAAAATTTTACGACCGTAAATTACGCATTAAACGTTCGTATCTGGCCGATGAAGAAAACACCGAATGGGATATTCACATGCTGCTTAAAACAAGCTCTGAGCATAGCGCGCAGGGAATCAGCGAAGGAATCCACTGGCACATTAATCCGGATGTAAAAATTGAATACATGGCTGCCGACGAAAAACGCGGAGTTATTCCCTGGGTAAAATACACCAACCTTAAAACCGGAGAGGAAACCATTTACGAAGATTCGGAAAATATACTCACTCCGGCTCAAATGGATTCACTGGAAGTTCGGGTAATGGACTGCCTCGACTGCCACAACAGGCCGTCGCATAACTACAAGGTTCCACAAAATTTTATTGATGAATACATTGTTTCTGGAGACATTTCGAAAGATTTACCTGATATAAAGTCGGTTGCCATGGGCGTTTTTACTATGGATTACCCAACAAAAGACAGTGCTTTTACAGCCATTAAAATGCAGGTAAATGAATATTACGAAATTATGTACCCGGAACTTCTCGAATCAAATAAAACAGATATAGAAAAAGCCATTGCCAGCATTCAGGAAGGCTATTCAAAAAACATTTTTCCATATATGAAAGCAAACTGGACTGAATATCCCAACCACCTGGGGCACCTCGAAACGGATGGCTGCTACCGGTGCCACAACGACAGGCACACCTCAACCCGGGGACAGGTAATTTCACGCGATTGCAACCTTTGCCATAACATTACCGCACAAGGAACGTTGGATAATATGGAAATTTCAAATGTGGCCAACCCGCTTGAATTTCAGCATCCCATAAATATTAACGAAGTTTGGCGCGATGAGCTTTGTTCAACATGCCATTTCCAGCTTTACTAATTGTTAATCACCTGCTTTTTATCACTTTTTTTCTTTCAACTTTCCAATCTTAAACTATTTTTGGGCAACTTAAAGATGTTTAAATTATGAAGAAGTTTGTTTCGTTTTTATTCTCCATGCTTTTTACCGGAATACTGATAACCATATTTGCCATAGCCATCGGTTATGCCACATTTATTGAAAATGACTACGGTACACCAACCGCTAAAATACTAATTTACAATTCCCGGTGGTTCGAAATATTACTGGTAATAATTGCCATAAACCTTATTGGAAATGTTTTTCAAAATAAATTGTTTACCAAAAGAAGATGGCCCGGATTCCTGTTCCATATTTCTTTTGTTATAATGATTATTGGTGCCGGTGTTACACGCTATTACGGTTACGAAGGCACCATGCACATTCGCGAAGGAGAATCCTCCAACTTTATTGTTTCTGAAGAAACATTCGTAAAAATAAGTGCTTCCGACGGCCATTCAAAAGCAGAGGAAGAGTATGAAGTAAAATTCTCGCCCTACACAGCAAACCGGTTTTCAGAAGAAATACAATTAAACGGTAAAACGATTCAGGTTAAAAACCTGCAATACATGCCCTCAGCTGCAGAAACAGTTGTAGCAGATCCAAACGGAGAACCAATAGTCTCGCTGATGGCGGTTGGAAAAGGAATGCAACGGATTGATTTCAGCCTGAAAAACGGCGGCCTTAAAACAGTTGAAGGCAGCACCATTGGTTTTCAGACACCTAACGGAAATGCCGACATTAATCTTTTACTGGAGCAGGGAAATTTGTATTTCATTTCCACAGATTCAGTTTTTGTACTTGATATGAGCGGAGAAAAAACAGAGGAAATTGCTCCGAAAGAACGATACCTGATGAACACGCAAACGGTTTACTCAACGGGGAACATTCATTTTGCTGTGAGGCAGTTTTTCCAGAGTGGCAAAACACAACTGGTTTATGCACCTCCGCAGCAGGGAGGTACCGGAAGCGATGCACTTCAAACAGAAATTACCGTTGGAAACCAGTCAAAAAATATGGTAGTTTATGGCAGAAAGGGTGTAATTGCCGAACCTTATACCACCACCGTTGATGGTACAGAAGTTTCAGTTTCGTTTGGTGCCAAAAAAATTGTACTTCCGTTTTCCATTTATCTAACCGATTTTCAGCTTGAACGTTACCCGGGATCCAACAGTCCCTCCTCTTATGCAAGTGAGGTTATCTTAAAAGATGGGGCTACAGAAAAGCCATTTCGCATTTTTATGAATAACATATTGAAATACCAGGGTTACCGTTTCTTTCAATCCTCTTACGACACAGATGAAAAAGGAACAGTGCTTTCAGTAAACAGCGATGCCTGGGGAACTTCAATCACCTATTTTGGCTATTTAATTATGGCTATCGGATTCATTTTAACGCTTTTCAATAGAAACAGCCGGTTTATGAAACTCATTAAGGCTTCGGCCAGGTTGCGCGAGGAACGGAAAAAACTGTTTGCCGTTGTCATTTTCGGAATTTTCTTTTCAACCCTGAATGCCCAACAGTTACAAAATATTCAGCCGTTGAACAAAAACCATGTTGCTGAATTTGAAGAGCTACTCTTACAAAGTACCAAAGGGAGAACAGAACCAACTGCAACACTTGCTTCGGAAATATTGCGCAAGGTTGCCAAAAAGAACAAATGGCAAGGAATGGATGCCACCGAAGTTTTTCTTTCCATGCAGGCCAATCCTGAACAGTGGAAAAATGTGCCGATGATAAAAGTCGCCAATCCTGAACTAAGGAAAATGCTGGGTATTTCCAGCGATTATGCAACGTTCAACTCCATTGTGCAGCCTCGGGAAATGGGCGGCTACCGGCTCAATGCTGCGGTTTCAGCAGCCTTTGCCAAAAAAAGCAGCGAGCGCAATAAACTCGACAAGGAAATTATTAATGTGGACGAACGCGTGAACATTCTGTTTAATTTATTTTCTGGGAATTTTTTAACCGTTTTTCCTGTTCCGGGTCACGAAAATCAAAAATGGGTTACAGCAAACGATGCAACCGCACTGGGCACCGAAGGAGAAATTTTTGCCCAGCAATCCACTCAAAATTACCTCAGTGCTGTAGCTTCGGCTGACTGGGGAACGGCAACCCAAATACTGAATCAAATAAAAAGTTACCAGCAAAAAGAAGGTGCCCAGATTATTCCTTCAAAAACAAAAATTAAACTTGAAATTTTGTACCACAAATGGAATATTTTTGGTAAGCTTTCAAAAATATTGCTGACAGTTGGCCTGGTTTTGCTTCTGCTGCAACTTTACACCATTTTCAATCCGAAAATGAAATTGACAACGTTGAAACAAATTGCTTTTTTTCTCATTTTATTGCTGTTTACGGCGCAAACCGCAGGACTCGTAATCCGGTGGTACATTTCGGGCCATGCACCCTGGAGTAACGGGTACGAATCGATGATATTTGTAAGCTGGGCAACTTTACTCACAGGTTTAATATTCGTAGGACGTTCGGAAATCACGTTGTCGTTAACCACGCTGCTTGCCGGAATAACCTTGCTGGTTGCCGGTTTTAGCTGGATGAGCCCCGAAATTACCAACCTTGTGCCAGTGCTGAAATCTTACTGGCTTATTGTGCATGTTGCCATAATTATGGCCAGTTACGGGTTTTTGGGCATTGGAGCAATGTTGGGTTTTCTGAATCTTATTCTGATGATTTTCAGAAACAACAAAAATAAAATCAGGGTAAATCACACCATTAAAGAGTTGGTTGTCATCATTCATATTTCTTTGATTCTTGGCCTTTTGATGCTGGCAGCCGGTTCATTTATCGGCGGAGTTTGGGCCAACGAAAGTTGGGGCCGTTACTGGGGCTGGGATCCGAAAGAAACCTGGGCTATGGTAACCATTCTGGTTTACACGTTTATTGTGCACATGCACAAAATTCCGGGATTCAAAGGAAATTATGCCGTAAGTGCCGCTTCGCTGGTAGGTTTCGGTTCGGTTTTAATGACCTATTTTGGTGTGAACTATTACCTGTCGGGGTTGCATTCTTATGCACAGGGCGAGCCTGCACCGATTCCGTCAGGC
>JAZBNQ010000099.1:0-6220 GCA_036350775.1 Mariniphaga sp. | reverse complement strand
TTCAATTTTTGCTGTAATTGGGACATATCATCACTTATTTTCTTCTCAACAACTTTTGCATAAATTTGAGTGGTTCTCAAATCAGAGTGGCCCAACATTTTGCTGACTGATTCTATCGGAACTCCATTGGTTAATGTTACGGTTGTCGCAAAAGTATGCCTGGCAATATGAAACGTTAGATTTTTGTTTATTCCGCACAAATCCGCAATTTCTTTTAAGTAGCTGTTTAACTTCTGATTGGACAGATTGGGGAAAATGGTTCCTTTTACTTTCGACCGTGGATGATTTTTATAATTGTCGATAATTTCCTGTGCTTTTTTCAATATTGGCACTCTTACCGGATTTAATGTTTTTTCACGCTGGGTATAAATCCAGTTCATCCCGTCAATGCCTTTTCTAATATTATCAGGTGTTAACTGCATGACATCTATATAGGCAAGTCCCGTATAACAGCTGAACACAAATAAATCTTTTACCTGTTGTAAACGTTCAAACTCAAAATCCCGCTGTTCGATTGCTTCTAATTCATCCTTGGTAAGAAACTCCCTCCCTTTTTTGATAAACTTTGCCTTAAAGAGTGAAAACGGATCCTTTTCAATCCATTCCATACGAACAGCCATATTAATCATTTTACGCAGTCGCTCAATGTGTTTCATCACCGTATTGTTCCCCATTGGCTGGTGATGATCCTCCGGTTTATATTTCCGAAGAAAATATTCAAAGTCGCTGATAAATTTATAATTCAAATCCGACAAGTAGATATCACTCTTTTTAAACTTTCTTTTAAGGAAAAGCCCAACATACTTTTTGGTGGTAAAATAGTTTTTTTGAGTTCCCCATTTTAGGTTCGAATCCATGCGGATGTTGTGAAAATCGATTAGTTCCATTAAGGTTTTTTCTGATTCATCAAATCCGATAAACCGGTTTTTAATTGCTTCTGCCGTAACTTTCTTTCGGCTCGAAACAAGGTCCTGGTAATGTCCGGCAAGCTGTGACCGGATTTGTTCCAGGTAAGCGTTAAGTGCAGTAATTTCAGGGCTTTTACCGTTTGCTACTCCTTTGCCGTTGTTCCAACTGGAGACTAAAATTCTTCGTTTTACGGAGATTTCACAACGACTACTGTTAACAGTAACACGAGCATAAATCGGTGCTTTACCCTCAATAATTCGGTGCTTCCGAATTACAAACTGAATCCCAAAAGTGTTTACTTTTTTCATGTTTTTTATTTTAATTTAATTCATGTTCACCTTTTTGTTCACCGAAAATCGACGGAAAAGGCATCAAATTGAACTAAACGGCACCAAAAATAATCACTGTAATTTATTGGAATACAATAATTTGACTTGTTTCTGGTGAACCAAATATAAAAATTAAAATGGTTCACCGTATTGTTCACATTTAGGATGGTTTTTTATGGTTTATTTTGATTCATTATAAATAAAAAAACCTGCAAATCATTTGATTTACAGGCTTTTGATGTTTTTTGTATTTCCTATCCGTCGGGGTGAGAAGACTCGAACTTCCGACCCCTTGCACCCCATGCAAGTGCGCTAGCCAACTGCGCCACACCCCGAAAAATTTTGTGCATGCAAAAGTAACGGTTGCATTTTGTTTTGCAAAACTTTTTTCTGCATTTGACCAATTATTTTTAAATCCGTTATAGTTTTACTCTATCTAAAGTTCATTATTATTGATTGATTTTCTTGTGATTCAATGGGTATGTTTTTATACTTTTGCAAATCAAAAAAAAATACTAATATGTTTAAACCACTTAATATTAACGAAAAGAAAGAAAATGCCTCAACTGATCCTGTTGATGTTGAGCGTGTTAAATGTTTGATTATAGGATCTGGTCCTGCCGGATATACTGCAGCCGTTTATGCAGCACGTGCAAACCTGAATCCGGTAATGTATGAAGGCCTCCAGCCTGGTGGCCAGTTAACCACTACAACCGAAGTGGAGAATTATCCGGGATATCCGGAAGGCGTTACTGGACCTGTGATGATGGAAGACTTTAAAAAACAGGCCGAAAGGTTTGGTGCTGATGTGCGTTGGGGAATGGCCACAAAAGCTGATTTTTCCGGCGATGTACATAAAGTTTGGATTGACGATAAAAAACTGATTGAAACTGAATCAGTGATTATTGCAACCGGGGCTACTGCCAAATATTTGGGACTTGAAGATGAGAAAAAATATGCCGGTGGGGGCGTTTCGGCCTGTGCTACCTGCGACGGTTTTTTTTACCGTGGAAAAGATGTGGCTGTTGTGGGAGGAGGCGATACGGCCTGCGAAGAGGCGCTTTATCTTTCGGGCCTGTGCAATAAGGTTTATATGATTGTCCGCCGTGATGTTTTGAGGGCTTCCAGGGTTATGGCCGAACGTGTTAAAAAAACACCGAATATTGAAATTTTATGGAAGCACCAGACCAAAGGGTTATTTGGCGATAACGGCGTGGTTGAGGGAGCAACATTGGTAAAAAATAAAGGGGAAGAAGGAGAAGAGGAAGTTAATATTAAAATTGACGGTTTCTTTTTGGCTATCGGTCATACGCCCAACTCCGATATTTTTAAAGATTTCCTTGAAACAGATACTGTGGGATATATTAAAACCATTCCCGGAACTTCCAAAACTAATATTCCGGGAGTATTTGCATGTGGCGATGTGCAGGATTCTGTTTACCGTCAGGCTGTTACTGCAGCAGGTACGGGTTGTATGGCTGCCATAGATGCCGAACGCTTCCTGTCTGAAAAGAATTCGTAATTGGAATATAACTACATAAAAAAAAGCAGGGACAAACCTTGCTTTTTTTTATGTCAGTAAATATTATTTTATTATCCCAATTCTTTTATTTACAACCAGTCATCTTGCTTTCTGCTTATAACTTCCCGCCAAAGCGAATGCAGTTGCAAACCTTGTCTCCTTTTACCGGTCTTCTCTTGCTTCTTCTTCTTCTTCTACATATCCACCTCAACTTTAGCCATATCAGTTTTAGAGTACTTTCCTTCAATTAGTTTTTTATGCACTTCCTTAAAGGCTTGCAGTGTCAGTGCAACATCATCGGGTGAATGCATCGCCGTTGGAATAAGCCGCAGGATTAGTTCGCCCTTTGGTATTACCGGATAAACAACAATTGAACAGAACACGCCGTAATTTTCACGCAAATCGTAAACAAGGTTGGTGGCCTCGGCTGTTCCTCCTTTCATATAAACCGGAGTTACAGGCGAATTGGTTCTGCCTAAATCAAATCCTGCTTCTTTGAGGCCTGATTGCAAAGCATTTACAATTGTCCAAAGTTTTTCTCTCAGTTCGGGCATGGTGCGCAACATGTCTAACCGTTTTAATGCTCCCAAAACCATTGGCATAGGTAACGATTTGGCAAAAGTTTGCGACCGCATGTTGTATCTTAGGTAGAAGCAAATGTCGGTATCGCCGGCAATAAATCCACCAATTCCGGCCATCGACTTGGCAAAGGTTCCAAAATGCAGGTCAACCTTATCGGTTACCCCAAAATGTTCAGGTACCCCGGCTCCGGTTTTTCCCATGGTTCCAAATCCATGTGCATCGTCAACCAGTAACCTGAATTCGAATTCATCTTTCAGTTTAACAATTTCATCCAGTTTGCCTAAATCACCTGACATCCCGAAAACACCTTCAGTAATTACAAGTATGCCACCTTTTTGTTTTTCTGCCAGTTTGGTTGCACGCTCAAGTTGTTTCCGCAGGTTTTCCATGTTGTTGTGCGGATAAACAAAACGTTTGCCTAAATGCAAACGCACACCATCGAGGATGCAGGCATGCGATTCTGAATCATAAACAATAACATCATTCCGGCCGCAAATGGCATCAATTACCGAAACCATTCCCTGGTAACCGTAATTTAGAAGAAATGCATCCTGTTTTCCAACAAAAGCAGCAAGTTCACGCTCCAGTTGCTCATGTTTGGTCGTTTGCCCCGACATCATACGGGCTCCCATTGGATAGGCCATACCATATTGCGCAGCGGCTTCTGCATCTGCTTTTCTTACTTCGGGATGGTTTGCAAGCCCAAGGTAATTATTTAAACTCCAGGTAAGCACTTCCTTACCCCTGAATTTCATGCGCGCGCTTATTTCACCTTCCAGTTTTGGAAAAGCAAAATAACCGTGTATTTTACTCATGTGCTGACCAATATCACCCTGGTTGGCTCTGAATTTTTGAAATATATCCACGTATCGAAAGTTTAAAGATTTAAGAGTACAAATGTAAACTTTTTTAAAACTTTGGCAAATGTGTTAAATTCATCTAATTGAGTTCATGTGTAATTAAAAAAAGGTTATTTTTGCGCCATGTTTATGAAAACGAAAAATTTTATTTTAGGAATAATTGTGGTGCTGGTTATTTCGGCATGTAGCGATTACAATAAAATTCTGAAAAGTACCGACTACGAATTCAAATTAAAAAAAGCTGTTGAGTATTTCGAAGATGGCGAATTTGTTAGGGCAGGCACCCTTTTTCAGGAATTGGTAAACATTTACCGCGGTACCAGCCGGGCAGATCAGATTTACTACTACTATGCCAAAAGTATGATGGGGCAGAAAGATTACCTTATGGCAACTCACTATTTTAAATCATTGCTGAACGAGTTTCCGGGGAGTCAGTATTCGGAGGAAGCACAATTTTTGGTGGGATATTGCAGTTACTTACTTTCACCAAAACCACGGCTCGACCAAACTGTTACAAAAGAAGCCATCGAGTCACTGCAGCTTTATATTAATCTCTATCCATACAACGAAAAAGTTGATGAAGCCAACCGGTTGATAGATGAGCTGAGGGACAAACTGGTTTACAAATCGTACCTGAATGCACGGTTATACTACGATTTTGAAAATTTTAAAGCTGCAGTAGTTTCTCTTGACAACAGCCTGAAAGAATACCCCGACAGCCAGTACAGGGAAGAGTTAATGTACATGTTACTTAAATCGAAATACCTGCTGGCCATTAACAGTGTTGAGGATAAAAAACAGGAACGGCTTTCGGGTGCCCTCGACGAATATTTTTCTTTTGTGGATGAATATCCTGAAAGCCAGTACAGAAAAGAAGTGGATAAGTTTTACGAAACCGTAGCCGATTTATTAAATTACGATCAACAACAAGAAACAAATATCAATTAGAAAATGGATTATAAAAAAACAAAGGCAGCTCAGTCAACAATGCCAAGAGATCTGGAAATTCTGTCGAAAGAAACAGGCAATATTTACGAAACTGTTATGATTTTGGGTAAAAGAGCCAATCAGATTTCTTCTGAATTAAAAGAAGAGTTAAACCAAAAGTTACAGGAATTTGCTTCTTATACAGATAACCTGGAAGAAATTTTTGAAAACAGGGAACAAATTGAAATTTCCAAATTTTATGAAAGACTTCCGAAACCAACACTAATTTCTTTTCAGGAATTGGAAGAAGGCCAGATTTATCATCGGAATCCGGCTCGCGAAAGCAAACAAAATTAGCCTGTTAGAATACCCATGAGACTTCAGGGGAAAAAAATATTACTGGGAATTACCGGAAGCATTGCTGCCTACAAGGCAGCTTTTCTTTTAAGGTTACTTGTGAAAGAAGGCGCCGAGGTTCAGGTGATTATTACGCCCTCCGGTAAAGAATTTATTACCCCGGTAACACTTTCGGCCTTGTCGGGAAAACCGGTAATCAGTGAGTTTTTTGGTTCAAACGATGGCACCTGGCACAGCCATGTGGATTTGGGCATTTGGGCCGATGCCATGCTAATTGCACCTGTTACAGCAGCCACCCTCGGGAAAATGGCAAATGGCATTGCCGATAATATGCTGGTTACTACCTACCTTTCGGCAAAATGTCCGGTTTTTATTGCTCCAGCCATGGATTTAGATATGTTTGTCCATCCATCAACCCAGCGAAATATTTCTATTTTAAAAGAATACGGGAATATAATTTTCGACCCGGATGTTGGAGACCTTGCCAGCGGACTTGAAGGAAAAGGACGAATGCAGGAACCCGAACATATTCTGAAAAAACTGGTTGAATTCTTCAGCCAAAAAAAAAACTGCTGAATAAAAAGTTCCTGGTTTCCGCCGGTCCAACCTACGAAAAAATTGATCCCGTAAGATTTATCGGAAATTATTCATCGGGTAAAATGGGGTATGCCATTGCCGAAGAGCTGGTTGAACAAGGAGCTTTGGTAATTCTTGTTTCCGGCCCGGTTTCGGTT
>JAZBNQ010000098.1:0-3714 GCA_036350775.1 Mariniphaga sp. | reverse complement strand
GTTTTCCGGGAAACTGGTTAAAAAAGGGCAGTTTTTCCCTGCAGTTTTCCACACAATACATAACCAGTTCTGTCGACAATTCTTCCGAAACCAAAAGATGCATCACATCTTCGTTGCTGTTGTTTTCGTCAAAATAGGGGTTGTGGGGCAACGGAAAAGCATTGTTCAGGCCGAATCCGATTTCAGCTCCGGAGTTGGGATTAAAAAATACAAGTGCTGTTTCGGCTTTCTCTTCCAGGTTGACTTCGGCAAACGAATTCTCCTGTAAACCTTGTTTGCGCATACGTTCTAAAGCCTCTTCCTTTTCCTTGCTGGTTTTGGCCAGCGAATTATTGAAAAAGTCCAGAAACGCCTGGATGAAGGATTCAATTTCCCCTTTGGGCATAAAGGCTACCTGAGAACCGTTATTGAATTTTATGAACGCCTGCATTTGCTTTTGCAGGTCTTTTTTGGCATCGTATTTTTCGTGGTCGAGAAAATTAACCTGTGCCCTGCTTTGCGCCGACTTTTTTTCATTACTCACCAGTCCGGCATTGTATTCGTTTTGAAGGTAAACCCCGGAAAACCACCATTCGTTTATCCAGTTAACCAGCCCGATTAACACTATGGTGTCGGGTTTGACTAACTTCGCGGAATGGTCGAATGATTTTTTTGTCATTTCAAACTTTTTACCGGAAGCAATGTGCTCCAAAAAAATGACCTCGTTGTTTTGACCCTTGTATAAAAAGTACCCCTGCACCCGCTGCGACATGCTGCTAAATGCGCTGCTCAGCGGATGGCTGTCGCCCACAATTTTTGCCACCCAGTCTTTCCCCTTTATGCTCATTAAACGGGTGTGGGCGGTGTGCAAATAACTGTCGCGGTTATCGTTCAGGTAAGACATCAGGTTTTCGTCATTTGCCGTATTTTCTATTATTTCTGCCTCTTTTAACCTGAGTTCGCGGAGGGTATCGGGAAAAAACAACCAGGTTTTAAAAAGCAGGGTGTCGATTAAATTCCGGGCAGAGTAAAAATCAGTTTCATTTTTGTCCAGACGGTAAAACCTTTTCAGGTAGTTGTTTTCGGGTGCGTATTCATACTTTTCTTCCAGAATCTCCATAACGGCAAAGGCTGTATCGCTTATAAATTGGTTGAACGGGCTGACAAAATTTTCCTCCTGCACAGAATTCAAAAAATACCAGGTAAGAAAAGCCACATCCTCTTCATTGATTTCATCCTCAATGTAGTCTTCGGTATCGAAAAAAGGAAGCACTTTTCCATAGTGTTGTTTATGCAAATCGAGAAATGTTTTCCAAACGCCAATACCGGAAATTACATCTTCGAACCACGAAGCCAGAAAACAGGCCAGCAAATCTAGCTCTTCCGGATTGAGGAACCGGGAGAGGAGCATCGTTTCCGTGTAAAAGAAACTGTTTTTTATTTCGTTGGAGAGCTTCAGGTAATAGCTGTCGGTAACTGTTGGATTTTTATACGGTTTCAGTTCCAGCCACTGTTTAATGTAAATTTTATTTTTCATTCCCTGTTATTTTTTCGACTGATAAATACTTTTGGCAAAATTACAAATTCGCCTGGCATTGTCAACGGGTACCCGGCCAAATGAGGGTTATGAATCGGTTTTAATCAGTAGGTGCAATTGTTATTATTGAGCCCAATACTCCGGCTTTTTAAATAAAACTTAAAAGTTCTGAAAATCAAACATTTTCATAAAAATATATTCAAAACAATTTCCTGAATGGAATGTTACACTCTTGCTGCAGAACATTTGCAGCACATTTCTTACGGGAGTAATTGAATAAACAGTTCTGGTTTATTCAATATACAAAAAACAGGTAAGCGCGCTGAAACCCGCACTGCTCTTGCAAATTAATCATTTTATACATTCAATTATGAAAGCTTTTTTATTGGCTGTTTGTTTTCTTGTTGTTTTCAGTGCGTTTTCGCAGGAAAAAGTTCTTAGCATTTCAAATTCTGAAACCGGAAAAGTTACCGTTTTCAAACAAAACGAAAGGGTGAAAATTAAAACGCTTCAAGGCGGAAAAATCAAAGGGACTCTTTTCATTGCAGATGATAACCAGATTATGATTAAAAATATTCTGGTCCCGATTTCAAACATTGAAAAAATAAAACGAAATCCGTTGGTGCTGAATATTTTGGTATCCGGAACTTTATTTTTTATCGGTGGGTATGGAGTACTGGGAGGATTGGTGGTTCTTGCGTGGTCGGGAGAAGCACTTGGAGCAATTCTGTTAATTACAGGTGCAGCCTCGATTACTGCCGGAATATTGAGCCCCAACTTTTTACCCAATACCGTTATAGGAAGTAATTCCAACATAAAAGTTGAAACACTTCTCCAATAGTTTTTGGGACAGGGTGTGGAAGAAGGGAGGAGTCGCAGTCGCAGTTGGCAGTCATAGTTGGCAGAGCGTGAAAAGGTATGTAGTCGCAGTTTAAGTTGGCAAAAAGTGGTGTGAAGGATTATTTCCGAAACCCGAAACCTTTCAACTAAAACCGCCGGAAATTTATATATTGAGCCGCAATAAATTTACAGAACGCAAATCATGTTTCATCTATATATTACACTTGCCTATATTATTCCGAACATTTATGTTTTCTTCCGCATAAAAAACCTGTTTATTACCAAAGGTTACCGACGTTGGTATGTCCCGGTATATTTACTGCTGGCCATGATTTTTCCGGTATCTCAGAATTTTTTGAGGCATAATTCCGATTTTGTTTCCCAATTTTTTACAACCATTGCAGGCTATATTTTGCCTTTTTTCCTGTACCTGTTTTTGTCGGTACTTGTTTTCGATCTGTTTTTAGTGCTAAACCTCATTTTCAAATTAGCTTCTGCTGAACTCCGAAAAAGTTTTTCATTCCGGCTGATTGCATTTTCTTCCCTACTGTTTTTATCGGTGGCAACCGTAATTGGTGGCGCCATCAATCTGAATACCATTCGGGTTTCACAATACAACATTGTTATTCCGAAAAAGAATTCAACGATTAAGAATCTGCGGGTGGCTTTTGTTGCCGATTTTCATATCCAGGAAAAAACCAGGCAGCGTTTTGTAAATCAATTTGTACGAAAGGTAAATGCGCTGCAACCCGATATTATGCTGTATGGCGGCGACATTGTTGAAGGCCGGGGCGAAACTGCAACTTCAGTGGAAATTGAATCGGCATTAAAAAGTATTCAAACAAAATACGGGGCATTTGGCGTGCTCGGAAATCATGAATTTTATGCAAGGCAGGATGATGGGATTTTTTTCGAAAAAGCAGGAATAACCCTGCTTAACGATTCAATTATCAAAATATATGATTCGTTTTACCTGGCTGGAAGATACGATGAGCATTTTAGAAACCGTAAAACGGTAAGCGAAGTTGTGGAAAATAATCCGGCTGATTTGCCCATTATTCTTTTGGATCATCGCCCCACGCAATTGCAGGAAGTAAGCCAAACTTTGGTTGACGCGCAATTTTCAGGTCATACACATAACGGACAACTCTTTCCGCTGAATTTTATTCTTCGCCAAATGTACGACCTGAGTTGGGGATACCGAAAAATAGAAAATACCCACTTTTTTGTGACCAGCGGGTTGCGCTTGTGGGGGCCACCGGTTAAAACAGCCGGGAAATCGGAAATAATGCTGGTTGATTTTACTTTTGAATAAATTGCTTCCTGAAAAATTTCTTTTACATTTAACCTGTAAAGCT
>JAZBNQ010000097.1:0-6981 GCA_036350775.1 Mariniphaga sp. | reverse complement strand
GTATTTTAAATCCCTTTTTTAAGCAGTCCCCAGCAGTTTCAACATACGGGTATGCTGCCACAATGCGCCCAGAAAAGTACGGTTCACATGGTAGGGAAGCCCGAACTCTGCCGCCTTTTTTTGCACAATGGCTGCAATCTTTGGGTAATGAATGTGGCTGATGTTTGGAAACAAATGGTGTTCCACCTGGTAATTCAGCCCGCCAATCGCCCACGAAAATATCCGGCTTTTGGGGGCAAAATTGGAGGTGGTATATAATTGATGCGCAGCCCAGTTATAGCTGAGTTCGCCGCTTTCATCGGGCATTGGATATTCTGAAGTTGGCACCACATGGGCCGTTTGAAAAATGCTGGCCAAAACAAGTCCGGCAGTAAAATGCATCAGCAGGAAACCTGCCACTACCCAATACCAGGCAACTGGCACGGTAAGTAAAGGCACAACCAGAAAAATGGCGTAATACGCAACTTTTGATATAATCAATTCGGTCATCAAACTGCGATAAGTGCGTTTACCGCCAAGCTTAACTCCCGCTTTTCTGTATTTTTCAAACCTTCTGAAATCTTTGGTGATAATCCATGAAATGGTCATTAAACCATATAATAACCAGGCATACAGATGCTGGTAGCGGTGTATTTTTTTCAGCGGCCGGTGGGGCGACAAACGCAGAATTCCCGGAGGAGCAATGTCCTCGTCGTGCCCTTCTACATTGGTGTAGCCATGGTGCAGCGTGTTGTGCTGGTAGCGCCAGTTGGCAGGGAAACCACCCAGCAGGTACATTGAATTGCCAAACAGTTTGTTTACGCGTTGTTGTTTGGAAAAAGAGCCGTGGTTAGCATCGTGCATGGTAGCCATTCCCACACCCGACTTGCCCAATCCCATCAGCAACCAGCAGACCAGCACAGCCCATACCGAAGTGAAAACTCCTGAAATCATTAAAATTAACGGGGCAAGGTAGAGAATGCCCATAAATACGGTTTTCACAATAATCCTTGAATTCCCGTAAGGTTCTATGTTGTTGGTTTTGAAATAGTCGTTAACTGAAGTTCTCAGCTCAGTTAAAAAATCTATTTTGTTTTTTGAATACCTGATCATTCTTTTTTAATCTTTAATTGTTTCCTAAAAATTCCGGTTATACGTAAATTGTGGCTGAAAATAAAGCAAATATTACAACAGAAATTACGCATACCTTAACATTCATCCTGCCAGGAAGGTTTAACCAACCCTGATTAATTCTGAAACCGCAGGCAGTGCAACCCGGCAAGAGCATAAACTTAATACATTTAACATGCCGCATAAAACAAAAGGGACAACCTGATCTGTATTTGGGTTAAATTCCAAAATAAAAGGATAAACGACTGCTGGCAGGGACGAGTGCCGTTTAACACATAAAAAATGCACTAGCACGAATAGCATCCAGCCTGCTGGCATCGGCAATTGATGGCCAGAACGAGTGAATTACTCACCCTCGCCGGAAACTGCATAAACCATCAGTGCATCGCCATGTCTGATGTACATCCTCTTATCCTTTAACACCGGGTGCGCCCAGTGCTGATCGGTTCCCAAAGGAACTTCGAACCTGCCTTTTATTTCAAACGTATTCCTGGCCATATTCACCAGGGCAACTTCACCTGCTTCGCTGTACAAATAAAACAGGCCGTCGGCATAAACAATCACACCGCCGCCAAAATCTTCTGAAATTACATTTTGCTCACCAGTTGAGGCATCAATTGCCGACCATTCATTTTTCCGGTAGGTGGCGCCGTAAATCACACCATCAATTAAAACAATTCCACCCATTAAATTTCTAAACGATTCATTTCGCCATTTCTGCTCTACACTTTTGCCGTCTTCACTAAGCTGAAGCGCCACGATTCCGCTGCTTTGGGGCGCCGAACTGCTCGAACAATAAATAACTCCACCGGAATAAACCGGAGAATTTGCATGAATTTTATTTCCCTGCATTTGCTCCACCCGCCAGTACATTTCGCCGGTACCGGCATCCAGGCCGATTATTGAAGTGGCCGTCATGGTAACCACCAGCCGGGTAGTGTTGTGTTCCACCAAAACGGGTGAACAATAGGCAGCAGGCTCGCCATATCCGACCGAAGTCCAGACTGTTTCGCCCGTAAAACGATTTAATGCAACCACATTATGTTTTTCTCCGCCGGGTGTGCAAATGAGGTTGTCGCCGTCAATGAGCAGGGTTTCGGTTAGTCCCCACTGAATGTTTTCAGCATCAAATTTTTCCAGCAAATCCACCTCCCAAATAATATCGCCCGAAAAAGCATTAAAACAATACACCACACCCATTCCGCTTTCGAGGTAAACCCGATCTCCGGCAATAACCGGAGTGGAGCGCGAGCCGGTATAATTTTTATGCCACTCGGTGCCATACACTTTTTTCCACAGGAGATTTCCATCCAAATCGAATGAATACAATACACCTAATGTATCGGGCATCCCGTTCACAAAAATCCGGCTGTGCCCAATGCCCGCATTGCTGTGCCCGGCGCCAAGACCTTCAAAGCTCCAAAGCATTTCCGGACCGTTTTCGGGCCACGATTGCAACAAGCCTGATTCATAAAAAATTCCCTGGCGGTTTGGCCCGCGCCATTCCGAAAAATCATGTTCCGGGTTGGAACAACCGGATATCAGAAAAAAAAATACGGGAAAGAAGAAAAAAATATGCTTCATATTATGAATGATTAATTTTGTAATTCTTATAAATTATTGGATAAGCTGTTTAATAATTAAATGGTCCGGATTTTTAATAAGTTGTCCTTTTTTCGAATAGAAGGGAACAACCAGATTATTGTTACCCAATGCTTCCAACACTAATTGGTCTGGCGAAATTGTAAAGTGTCCGGCTATTCTCTTTGTTTTCCATAATATTTGTTCATAAACTAAATAAATTAATTCGGTGCAAAAAATCATATCTGGCGATTCAACGTTAAAATTAAAATCGTAGTTTTTTCCAATCTGAGCTTTCACGATTTGTAACATCCTTTTATTCTGTTTATTTGTAATTGTCTTTGGGCGAATAATAACAAAAATATTTCCTTCTGCAAAATTGGTGGAATTACTATAAATTACTCCCTCCTGAGTGGACTCGGCAAAAATATTATTACCCAGGTATATTCCCACATGTCCAAAATACCCAGGTATAAATAAATCGGTAAGTCTGTTTGGCGATTTCATGCATACAATATCCCATTTTTTTAAATGTGGTATTAAATAGTTAAAATTCTTTTCAGGCCTGGGTTTCAAGTAAGCCTTATATACTAAATGGCCAAGTAATTTACTGCCAAAACCAAAAGTTTTATAAAATGCTCCATAAAGCTTATCAGCTCTGTTTTGGTATAAGAAATCAAATTTGGTTTTTCCGGAAGAAATACGTTTTATGTGCTGTTCTTTATTTTGTTCCCGAATTTTTCGTTTCCAAAGAAATTGTTGCGATTGCAAATGGGTATTTTCTTTTACAGAAAACCCCTCGTTTCCTCTATTGATTATTCTTCTTAACGATTTGTTTTCCTGAAAACTCGCACTGTAAAAATCTGCAGCCATAATTAGATTCTGCCTGGCTATCCCTTTTACAGTATCGTTTGCAGCGAACATGGAGATATACTGAAAACAACTGTCAATTTTATACTGGTTTTTCAGGTTCTCAAACAAATGATTAATATCCTCAGCCCGAACAGGTTGGGATATGTCATAATAATCATTTATTGAATTTAAAATAGTTTGAGACTCAATATTTAAATCTTCCTTTTTTTGAACCAATAAGTCAATGTCCATTTGTGCAGGATCTTCCTGAACCTCATAAAATGCTGAAGATTGCAAAAATCCATTTGTGTAGGTAGAGCAAGAAAAAGCCAAAAAAGCTCCCGTAAAAATTAGTATTAGTGATTCTATTTTATGTACTTTTCCTTTCATTTTAAAAATAGAGAGGTCTGAATTTAACACCATCAATTCGGTTATACTCCAGGGTTGGAAAGGGTATCTTTACAATATTGATGGCACGGTAAAAATTCCGAAGCCATTTTTTCTCTGTTGGAATTTTAGCAAAATTAATATCTAACGATAACAAAAACTGACGATATCGATCCAGGTGAGGGAAAGGCGCCCCCTTGTAAAAAGATGGATTTTCAAGTTTCCCAATCATACCGTTCGCGCTGTAACCAATTGCAAGATTTAGCCATTCCGGCATTGTTGCAATACCGGTTATTTTTTTGATGTTCCCGGAAAACCAGTAAGTATGTGCGTTGTAATCTAAAAAGAAACTATTCAAATAAGTTGTACCAAGGTCGGAATGATATGATGGGTAAATACTCGGTGAATAAGAGAATTTCATTAATACTATTTGTTCATCCCAAATGGCTTGCTGGGTTATAAACATTAACGAACCAAAAGTATTTGCGGCCATGTCTGCCCAGGAAAAGCCCCAGCCTTCATACATTCCATCCAAAATCTCAATAGGAGTTTGGAGAACAATCCCAAGTGTCCCCCCGAAAATCAACGCTTTTTTATTATTAACTCCAGCCCAGCGTAGTGCGTGGTAACCAATTAAACTTTCGTGATAGGCCGAAAAAGCATGACCTGCTTTATCCATTTGCAAATGCCCTTTCGAATCGTTATAAAGATGAAATGGTGTGCGTTCATGATCTTTATACCAAATGTAATTGAGGTACGAAATTCCTGAAATGTATACAGCCGTTTCAATTGCCATTACAGCATTTAACCGTTTTTTATGTAAACTGTCCGGATAAAACCTGTGAAATGATGGCTGACAGAAGCTTGTTGTTTCACATATTATGAAGATGCTAATAAAAATTGACCTTTTCATAGTTAGGTGTTTCGGGATGTTTTATTTCTTGAAAACTAAAAAAATGAAATAAATATTCACGAAAAAAGGTTTGTTAAATGTTACATCTTTCATCTTGTTTTTTTAGATGGTTACTCTACAGATTATAATAAACAACATCCGTAGATTGGTTTTAAATCTCATTATAAATATTATGGTTTATAAATTGACAGCTAAATTTAAATATAAATCCTAATTATAGGCTGAACTAAACAAATAAAATTTATGCTTTTAAAACAATTTTCTGCCTGACCGGATTTTCATGTGTTTATTTTATCCTATTAGCAATCATACTATTGTCATCCGGAATCGTTGCACAATTTGCAGGGGTTTAATAAAAATGAACCAATAATCTATCCTGAAAGTCAGAACAAGTAAAAACCAAAAATTTTTTACAAGAAGTATTTCATAAAAATAGACGATGTAAAATAGACCAATAAGCTGGAAGGAGCCCGAAATAACAACGACTCTAAGGAATTACTTGTAAGATTTGAGTACACCGATACGGAACAGATAAAAACGAATAAACGGAATGAATACATTTTTACGGCCATTTCCTGCGTTGAACCAAACGAGGCGGCCGCTGCCTGCTGCAACCATTGCCATGCCGTTTTGAAATGTTACAACGATTAAAGTGCAACACAAAAAGGATTCTATCTAATTGATCATCTGATCCACTTTAGTAAATCAGACCGTTGAATTTCAAAAGACTGTTGACTTTTGTTTGCGGCTCTTGCCTTTACAATAACTTTTTGCAAATCTGCTGATTCAATATTCCCATTAAGGTGAATTATTAAATTCTCTCTGTTTGGCCGAACCCTGACATCTTCCGGAATATCGTCTGCCACAAAATTTTTATTCGACAATTCCAATGTACGCTTTTCATACGGGTTTGAACCCAGGGGAGTAGTTAAATCTTCCCTTGTTTCGGGCAAGGGCTTATTTACCCGGTCCTGAATATCAACAGTTAATGAATAGATTCTGGTAACATGTACTTGAAATGTTTCAATTGTATTTTTCATTTTAAATTCGAAATAAACCAAATTGGTTTCAGGATCAATTTTTTTTAAAGTACCTGTCCAAACTAATGGACGTCTGTCAGACCAATTGTTGGTTTCAAATTTTATGATGTCGGCATAACAAAAGCCGGTGCTGCAAAAAAGCGCAATACTTAAAAGTGGTATTATTTTTTTCATTTTACTGTAATTTGATAATATCCAATATCTTTCCTGTTAACAACAGTTATCTGAATGACTGAACCAACTACACCAGCCGGCTCAAATATGTAAAACCTTTCAGCATCAGAAAAAAGTAAATGATAATTTCCATCTGCATAGCTTGTTCCGGAATCATCTGTATTATATAGTTTTACAACAGGCAAAGTGGTGGTATCCTTAAATCCATCCATTATGGCATCCCTTTCACCTTTCATTTCGCCAATCGCTCCACAAATCAAAAACGTAGAATATAACAATATACTCATTATAAAATATCCAACCCAGGGCTTCCATGCATACCTGCAAGAGTAATACAGAAAAATGAACAGAAGTATATATATTGAGGAAGCCAACCACAACCAACCCGTTGCAAGAACATGTGTTACAAACTTTACAGCAATGTATGAATCTTTAATATCAATTGGCTTTTGCAATGAAAAATAATCATTATAACTGGAGTTATATGCTACACCACCAGCATAAAGGCAAAAGGAAAAATACCCGGCAAATACAATTAAGTCTATAACTTGTTTTGTTGAATCACCTTCAGCATTCTTGAATTTTGAGATAAGATTTTGAATGAATTGCATCGTTAAAAAAATCTAGAAATAATATTTCATGTTATTCATAAATGTTAAATTTCCTGTTTAAGATGAATAGAAAAAATCCTTTTCATTTTCGAAATATTCACAGGTTATCACTCATTATAAACAGGTTCACATCAAAATTCTCCAAATTAAAGGTATAAAATAGTCTTTTTTTTTCATAGTAACGTCAAATATTCCATTTAAATAAATATGGCATGCACTCAATATTGAAATTGGAATATTGATCCCATATTGAAAAAAGGGTTATTATAAGAGGTTATTGGGGAAGTAAAACCACCCCTGTGCCGGGATTTTC
>JAZBNQ010000096.1:0-5560 GCA_036350775.1 Mariniphaga sp. | reverse complement strand
TACATTTTATTCAGCGGTTGAAATATTTTTCTTCTCCTTCAATATTCGCTCCATGGCAAACATCTCGTCGCGCAGGCGGGCGGCTTCAATAAAATCGAGCTCTTTGGCAGCCGCTTTCATTTGTTTTTTCAGTTTTTCAATGGCTTTTTCCAGGCCGTTAACATTCATGTACTGCACCACCGGATCAGCAGCCACATCGGGCAACCCGGATTCTCCGTATTCCACAGGTTTTTTACCCCCACGAAATTCGTACCCGATAATTTCACGGGTGGGTTTTACAATTTGCGTAGGTGTGATGTTATTTTCCTCGTTGTATTTCAATTGCTTTTCACGCCGATAGTTGGTGGCATCAATAGTTCGCTGCATGGAATTGGTAATTTTGTCGGCATACATAATGACCATCCCGTTGAGGTTTCTTGCAGCGCGGCCAGCCGTTTGCGTGAGGGAACGTTCCGAACGTAAAAATCCTTCTTTGTCAGCGTCAAGAATAGCCACCAGCGAAACCTCCGGCAAATCCAGCCCTTCGCGCAGCAAATTGATTCCCACCAGCACATCAAACTCTCCTTTGCGCAGGTGTTCCATAATTTCAACCCGCTCCATGGTATCTACATCGGAATGAATATATCGCGTTTTAACGCCCATATTCAAAAGGTATTTCGACAATTCCTCGGCCATGCGTTTGGTCAATGTGGTAACCAGCACACGTTCGTTTTTTTCGGTCCGAAGATGGATTTCGTGCATTAAGTCGTCAATCTGATTGGCACTGGGACGCACATCAATAATGGGATCGAGCAGTCCGGTAGGCCGGATAATCTGCTCCACCACAACACCTTCGCATTTAGTCAGTTCGTAATCAGCCGGCGTGGCGCTAACATAAACCACCTGGTTCACCAGGTTTTCAAATTCTTCAAACTTTAACGGACGGTTGTCGATGGCCGCCGGAAGTCGGAATCCATATTCCACAAGCGTTACTTTGCGCGAATTATCACCGCCGTACATGGCCCTGATTTGCGGAATGGTTACGTGACTTTCATCTAAAATGGCCAGAAAATCGTCCGGAAAATAATCGAGCAAACAGAACGGACGGGTTCCCGGTTTGCGCCCGTCAAAATAGCGCGAATAATTTTCAATGCCCGGACAATACCCCAGTTCGCGCATCATTTCCATGTCGTATTCCACGCGTTCTTCAATGCGTTTGGCTTCCTGGTGTTTCCCAATTTCTTTAAAATATTCAATATGAGCCACCAAATCATCCTGAATATGCCGGATTGCCGATTGCATGCGCGATTTGGTTGTAACAAAAATGTTGGCCGGAAAAATCAATACTTCGTCCATTTCCTGGATGGTTTGCCCGGAAAGTGGGTCGAATCCGGAAATTTCTTCAATTTCATCACCCCAGAAAACCACCCGGATTGCGGTATCTGCATAGGCCGGGTAAATATCCACCGTGTCGCCTTTTACCCTGAAATTGCCTCGCTGAAAATCAACCTCGCTGCGCGAGTACAATGCGTCCACCAGTTGCCGAAGCATAGCATTCCGGCCAACATTTTGCCCCACTTTCAGTTCAGAAACATTGGCATGAAAATCTTCCGGGTTTCCAATTCCGTACAAACACGAAACTGACGAAACCACAACAACATCACGCCGGCCCGAGAGAAGAGATGAAGTGGCACTTAGCCGCAGTTTTTCAATATCCTGGTTAATGGAAAGATCTTTTTCAATGTAGGTATCGGTGGTGGGCAAGTAAGCTTCGGGCTGGTAATAATCGTAGTACGACACAAAATATTCCACTGCATTTTCAGGAAAAAACTGTTTCATTTCGCCATACAACTGTGCAGCCAGAGTTTTGTTGTGGCTCAGGATTAAAGTTGGCCGCTGCACTTTTTCAATAACGTTCGCCATGGTAAAGGTTTTTCCTGAACCGGTAACACCCAGCAGGGTCTGAAAACGGTCGCCGTTATTTAAACCTTCAACCAATTGGCGGATTGCCTCAGGCTGATCGCCGGTTGGTTGGTAATCTGAAACAACTTTAAATTGCATGGTGCAAAACTAACGAAGTGTTTCATAAAAAAGAAATACAGCACCGTTTTTACATTTGCCAGAAATCCCCGGCCATAAGCGTATAAATTATTCTCTTTTACTGAAACCACCCTTCCGTTTTTCTGATAATTTAATAACACGAATGCTGAAAATAAAAGACTTAAACATTATTTTAATCGTTTCATCCGTTATGAAATTATTTAAATCATAAATTTGCATCAGACTTTTACAAGGAATAAACATAAAGGAATGAATTACAGAAAATTAATTTTGCCGGGTGCCATTCTTATTTTTTTCCTGATTACAGGCAGCGCCTCAGGACAAAATATTTCGGATACGGATCAAAATGCACCGGAAAAAATTAAAGGCCTTTTTATTGGTGGACAGGCATCAACCAACGGATTAGGATTTAATCTGCGCTATGTTTTCGGAAAACGGGTTACAATTAAATCCGGGGTGGAATCGCTTAACCTGAATTACAGTTTTCAGTTCGATGAAAATGACATTTCGTACAATGCTGATTTCAACTACAAAACCGGCGGAATTTTTTTAATGGCAGACTATTTTTACACCAACTCGCTTTATTTTACCGGTGGCGCCATTTTTAACGACTTTCAACCCAGGCTGGAAGGAATGGCCAACAGCGATATGCAGTATGGCGATATTACCATTCCGGCTTCAAAAGTGGGCGGTTTTAACATGCAGTTTGAACCCGAATTAAAAATCTCGCCTTATGCAGGCATCGGGTTTCGGAAATTTTTAGGGAAAAAGAAAATGGTGACCTATAATTTCGAAACGGGGTTGTATTACATCGGGCCGCCTCAGTTAACTATTGATGCAACAGGGCTGCTGGCCCCAACAGCCGACCCGGCTCACGGAAAAAAACAATTCCTCGAAAACCAGTTTTCGGTTTATAAATATTACCCGGTGGTAAAACTTGCAATTGCCATGCGGCTTTTTTAACTTGTACTAAAAAATGAAAAAATGAACAATAAAGGTTTTAAAACAATATTCAGGAGTTTAGGTATTTTAGTCTTGTTTGTAACTTTTTCAGGCTGCAGCAGTTACCTTGACAATCCGTTAAAAGACCGGGAAACAGGGGAAGATATTAATTTGCTTGTGCTCGATTTTAATTTTTTCGACACCCCCATTTCGGTTAAACTGACAGATGCCACTGATGGTTCCCTGGTAAACGTTCCCGCCACGCTACAGTTTACGGGCGAAAACGGCAACGACATTGTTACTTTCACAGGTGAAAAAAGACCGGAATTTTCCACTTCGCAAGGACAACTGGAAGTTACTGTTGATCCCAATGTTTCCATTTCGGAAAATACACCGCTGCAATTTGCAGTTCATGTGCAGGCAGAAGGATACAGCAGTGTAAGTAAAGGATTTCAGTTTCAATCTGCAGGTAAAAAAACCATCGAATTAAAACTTGCAAAAATTTCAGACCAAAACGATTCTGATCTCGGAGGTGACGTTAATATTGGAGATGGCGACACTACCATTGTATTTTTTGCGCGTGAAATTTCCCTTTTAAAATCTGCCCGTGCAGAAGAAGCATCCTACAAAATTAATTACAACATTAGCTGGAACGATTTACTGAAATTTAAAGATGCCAGCGGCAACCTGCTTTTCAGTAATTCGGCAGAAGCCTGGGACGCTTATAATTCCGACCCGGAAAATTTTATAACCATGTCATTCAGCAAATTCACAGGGTATGATCCGGAAACAGATATGGTTGACATGGACGGTGAATCCGTAGCTGTTTTATTTCAAAAACTTGAAACGGGTCAACTAACCAAACTGGTTGTTGATGGCCGCGAAGCCAAAGATTTAAACGGGGGTGTCATCAGTTCGAATTGCAGTTTCACCGGATTGCCGGTTCCCGATTTGTTCGGTTTTGCAGAATTTAATAATGAACGCTGGACAATTACCGGGACCGAAACAGTTTACAGCACGCTCAATTTTACCTATACAGTGGTAAAAGCTTCAACAGAACCGCTTTGTTCTGCCGGCAGTCAAATAACTTTCCGGTCATCTGCTATTTCAAGTTTTTCGATTGCTGCCGATGTTTACGACATGGAAAACAATCTGTTAACCACCATCAACTTTAAAGGCAATTTTCCCGAAACAATTACGGTTGAAAACACCCCCCAAAAGGCAGTAAAACTGGTTTTCAGGGATAATAATCCTGCTTTTCAACCATTGCCTCCCCTTGAAATTTCTGATTTTTGCTCCGGCAGTTACGAAGTTCAGGTGACACCTGCCGAAGGTTATGCCGAGTATCAAATTGTTCTGAAAGCATTTTGTCCCGACAATCCCACCTTTGCCATTGCACCCACTTACAGCGGGGAATTTAAAATAAAAGGCAGTGAAAATCCTTGGCAAGGCGCTGATATGACAGGCGGTGTAGTTGATTTGCTTGGGCTCCCGGGCCAGGAATATGAGTACCGGCTGCTTTGGGAAAACGAATGGGAATATTCTACTCTGGTTACTGAATTTGATGAAAACGGAAATTACCTCCATTCCAGCGGTTCCAAAATCCGTTCAGAACGGATGGATGACGGCCGCATCAGAATTTATATTGAACACAAATTCAGCCAAAACGTATGTGACGATTTGGGTTGGTAGCCTACCTTTTTAGTCTGAAATATACAGGAAAGTGATCGCTTACGCCTCCATAATAATTAGGGCCGCCGTAAGTTCTGTTCGGAGAAATTTCGCCATCACGGTTTTTGTATTCCATCCATTCTTCCCTAAAAATGTGTCCTTTTTCTTCCACACACCGGAAACCTCTATCATCGAGCAGACCGGGAGAAACAATCAGGTTGTCGAGCATGTTCCAGTTTCCCCGGTAATTGTAGGTTCCTCTTCCTTCTTTAAAATCAGGGAACATCAGATTTACGAGCGTTGCGCCTGTAGTTGAAGGAGGTTGGGCATTCAAAACTTCCAGCAGGCTTTTGTTGTCCGGATCGTCATTCATATCGCCCATCACAATAATGTGAGCTTTTGAATCGGCCAACCGAACCGAGTCAATTTTGCTTTTCAAGATTTGGGCCACTGCCACCCGTTTGGATTCGGTTTGCGCCACTCCGCCTATACGCGATGGCCAGTGATTCACAAAAATATGAAACTCTTCCCGGTTGCGGGTGCGGCCTTTTACATACAAAATATCGCGTGTAACAGACCCTGGATCGTCTTCAAAACGAACGGGCACAGCGAAATGGTCGGTAACCTTAAACTCTTCAGGGCGATAAATCAACGCACAATCAATGCCTCTGAAATCAGGGCTTTCGTGGTGAACTACTTTGTACTTGCCGTTTGCCAGTAAACCGGTCATAACCAGTTCTGCCAAAACCTGTTCGTTTTCAACCTCGCAAAGCCCTACAATTTCAGGCAAATCGCCTTCATTTATTCCACTTATCACCCTCGAAATGTCGGCCAATTTTTTCTGGTACTTTATCATATCCCAGTTCTTTTCACCTTCAGGAGTAAATTCACCATCATTCTTCCCGGG
>JAZBNQ010000095.1:0-2763 GCA_036350775.1 Mariniphaga sp. | reverse complement strand
CGATAATTTTTTTTCCTTCTTCCCTGAATTGGGAAGGAGTAAGGTGATAATTCTTCATATTAATTCAATGAAAAAGTTTATTCTCCCGCTTCATCTAAAACTGCCTGAAGCAATTGTTCGCTGAATCTAAAATTTGTTTTTTTTATTTTCTCAATAAGAGGTCGGATCTTTTTCACCTTTCCCATTTGTTTTGCTCTCAAAATCAAACCAAAACTTCCTGAAAACCTAAGATTCAGCTTTTCAGCCGTTTTCCTTGCTTTCTGGTCATCCAAAATTAAAATCGCATGACTAATTTCAAAAGAAAGGGCAATTGCACTTGCCTCGCCAGTGTCTAAATCCATCTCCAAAATTCTTTGATAATGCTTATCTTTTGGACTTTTAATCATTACCCATGAAGGTATTTCTAATCCAAATTCATTTTTTATTTCAGGAGTAATGAAAATTTCTGAACCAACTTGTTTTAAAATATCTAATTCATTAATCTTTGATAATAAAATCAGACAACTGGTATCAGAAATTATTATTTTAGAAACTTGCGACATCCTTTGCTATTTCTGATGGATCGTAATTAAAAAGTGAAACATTATAATCGGCAAGAATTTCGGAAAAGGCCAATTTAGATAGTCCGGCCAATTTAGCAGCCTGCCCTAATGACAACTTTCCCGACTCATATAATTTAGCAGCCAGAAACCTTTTTGTTTCCTTTTCATTCAGACCAATATTATCTGGAATTGTCAAAGTCATACTCATATTTACCTCAGATTTTTTTCTCTCACAAACTTACATAAATTATCCCCAATAAAATTAACCAAATTAAATGAGTTTCCGGGAAGATGGAAGTTAGATCAATAACGTATGCTAAAATCAGTAAAATCTTCCAAATCGGGCATTTGGCTTTTTTCAAGTTTTCGTACCCTGGCCATTGACGGACCTATACGAAGATGTTCAAGGAACGTTTCCACATCTTTTTCATAGCCCTGTGCCATAACTAAAACACCCCCATCCCGGGTATTTTTCACCCAGCCTTTGATATTAAATTCGGAAGCCCGCTTTTGAACAAAGTAACGAAAGCCCACACCTTGTACCCGTCCGGTTATTTTAATTTCGAACTGTACCATTAAACTTTCCTAAATTCTTCAACCACTTCTGGTTGCACCAATGCCCAGATGGAATAAACTCCAACTGCTGTTCCTATCGGAAAGTTAATCAGATCGAGTACCGAAATAATAAGGGTAAGAATACGTGCCCACTCCTTCCGTTTAAATAATCCGATGCCGGCAATAATTCCCGGAAGACTTAATAATGCCATGGTAATTACCAATACCCTGGCAATGATGGTTAGAACGAACTGAGCTTCATGGTCGTTGGATAAATCGCCCACAAAATAGAGCACAGTAAATACAAAAACTCCAATAAGAATGCCCAGGATGCTTAATCCAATTTGCAACGCTGCAACGATGTTAATATGCTTTTCCATAATTTGGTTAATTTAAAATTGAATTAAAATTACAAAATTCAGCAGGATTGAAAAGGCTTTCAGAAATATTTTAGACCAACCACAACAATTTCGGGTTAAACAGGTTATTTTTTTAGAGATGTTTTAAATAAAGATGTAATTTTGCACGCAGAAAAGAAGAAATAATATGGAGTTACTTAAGATAATCTTACTGGCAGTTGCACTGGTTTCAATAGCCATGTTAGGACTTGCAACACAAATATTGCTCAAAAAAGGGGGGAAGTTTCCCAACACCCATGTGGGTGGAAACAAACATTTAAAAAGACAGGGAATCGCCTGTGCTCAAACTCAGGATAAAATTGAACGGGCAAAAGTAAACCGGCAGGTGGATTTTAAAAATGTAAAAATTGCAAACATCAGCAAATAAAAAAGCCGGCATAAACCCCGGTTTTTTTATGGTACCAAATGTTCCTTAAAGTTTTCAGATAGATAAATCTGATTCTCTCCTTCCCCATCGGCATAAATAAAATATACTTTTAACCCTGGCATTTTACTGGCAATTTCAATCGATTTTTCCAATCCCAAAACCATAAAAGCTGTGGCAAAAGCATCGGCATCCATACAATTATCCGCCAAAACAGTGGCGCTTAGTAAACTGTGCTGAACCGGGTAACCGGTTTTAGGATCAATCGTATGTGCGTACTTTTTCCCGTCATCCACATAAAAATTGCGGTAATTTCCCGATGTTGCCAGCGCATTTTCAGGAAGTGTTACTTTGGCCTGCAAATCAGTTGAAGCAAAAAATGCCATTTCGTCGGGTTTGCTAATGCCGATAGTCCACACCCTGCCTTTTTCGTTTTTCCCCAGGGCCACCACCTCACCGCCAATTTCAACCATGTAATTTTCACACCCTTTTTCAGCCAGAAAATTCCCGATCAAGTCGCAGGTATATCCTTTGGCAACAGCGCTCATGTCGAGTTTCATGTTTGGATTTTCCTTTTCAATCCGGCCATTTACGAGATTAATTTTCTGATAGCCGGTAATATTTTTCAGGCTGTCAACAATTTCCTGCGTCATCTTCTTCCGTTCTTCGGGCCCAAACCCCCATGCATTTACCATGGGGCCGGCAGTAATATCGAAAGCGCCGTTGGTAATTTCCGAAATTTCCATGGAACGGTTGAAACAAATCAGGAAATGTTCGGTTAGTTCAACCGGTTTATTATGGTTTATTTTTGAAATAACCGAAGTGGAATCGAAGGTCGAAAACATGGAATTATACCGGTTGAGTTCCTTTTTTATTTTTTCAT
>JAZBNQ010000094.1:0-11350 GCA_036350775.1 Mariniphaga sp. | reverse complement strand
CTTTCCAGGCAACTTACAATTACCTCCCGGATTCGCTCTTCATGCGTTTTGGACACATTTACTGCGGGTTTCTCAACATACGCTTCGGCATTGTACAATTTCCCCAAACTTCCGTTTTTCTCCCTGCAAAAATCTATTTTTATTTCGGCTTTTCCTGATATTGGCAATCCCGGGGTTTCTGAAATCTCCAGTTGTGTTATGCAGATTACAATTGGGACACCATTTGTATCTTGTCTGAAATTTTCTTTCAGATAGTTGTAAATGGCCTTTTCTACGCCACCTTTCATATTTGCATCGATTTTCGTTTTTTTGAATACTCCCTTTTGCATAAAACCGATGTTTTCTTTATTTGCCCGGACATCTTCAACTTTCTTAATGTAAAAACCATCAGCTTCAAATTCGATGGATTCGTTTTGCAAAATAATTAATCCTTCCTGGCTCCAAACGATTTGGTGTAAACCAAAAACAAACAGAATAATTAAAGCAGTTTTCATATTTTCGAAATCATTTGAAGGCAAAAATAGCGAGAATAAAACTTTTGAAACTGAATTACTGATGCTTATTTTAGTTGGTTTTTCAAAAAATCATCAAACTGATCAATGTATGGTTTACGAAAACCGTCCCAAAGCCTGTCGCGAATACCCGCACACCGATCGCAAACGTTTTATCCAAATTTTGAATTTGTCGCACAAAAACTGCGAAACCTGCCCGGTGGTGTACAAGGTTTTTGAAAGTCTGAAAAATTTGTAATATTTCCCTACATTTGGCGTTTTATCGGATATACAAAAGCGAATGAACCATAAGTTTTACCTGATACTTCTTTTTATACTTGCTTTTTTTTCAGGAAAAGCCCAAATTGGAGGTGAAACAACCTACCAGTTTCTGGAACTGACCAATTCGGCACGTTTGGCAGCGCTGGGAGGAAACCAGGTGGCGCTTACTGATACTTCAGATTTAAACCTGCCGTTTCACAATCCGGCATTGCTGCACCACGGCATGAACAACACCGTTTTGGTCAATTACGTGAACTATTTTATGGACATCAATTACGGGTATGCGTCGTATGCCCGCAGCTACAGTGGCATTGGTAATTTTGCGCTGGGCATGCACTACATCAACTACGGGGAGTTTAAGGAAGCAACCGAACTGGGCGAACTCACCGGCAGTTTTTTTAATGCTGCTGAATACGCGTTCAATATGATTTATTCAAATCAATACAAACGGTTAAGTTACGGGGCCAATCTCAAACCGGTTTTTTCGGTTTTCGAAAGCTACCGTTCTTTTGGTTTGGCAACCGATTTGGGTGTAAGTTTCAGCAGCAAAGACAGCATGACACACGTGGCGCTTGTGGCACGTAACCTGGGCGGGCAAATTACAACTTACTACGAAGACGGAAACCGCGAGCCCATTCCTTTTAACCTGCAGGCCGGAATCAGTACCCGGCTGAAATATGCACCGGTTGTGTTTTCGCTCACCATGCAGCATCTCACCAACTGGGATTTGGGCTGGTCTGAAGAGGAAAATGAGCAAACCCTTGAAACCTGGTACGAACGCCGGGAAAGTTTTGCCAAACAAATTATGCGGCATGCTGTGCTGGGGGTGGAAATCCTACCGTCTAAAAATTTTACCCTTCGCGCCGGGTATAATTATCAGCGCCGGCAGGAACTGAAATATGACGAACGGCTCTCCACAGTGGGCTTTTCAATGGGATTCGGGCTAAAAGTAAAACGCTTCCGGCTCGATTTTGCTACTTCCCGGTTTCATCTTGCCGGCTCATCCAATCTTTTTTCGCTTGCCATAAATTTAAACGAGCGGTTTTAATTAAAAGACAATTGGGTCTGATTTGAAAAATCCTTTATCTTTGCGTAAATCCTTGTTAAATGACTAAAAAAAAGATAATAATTGCCATTGACGGGCATTCATCGTGTGGAAAAAGTACACTGGCCAAATCGTTGGCACGTGAGCTGGGTTATATATATATCGACAGCGGTGCCATGTACCGGGTGGTTACTTTGCAGGCCCTGCGGAAAGGCTGGATTAAAGATGGCCAGCCCGACCGGGAGAAAGTCATTCAAGGATTGAAAGATGTAAAAATCACATTTCACTGGGATGAAAATACAGAAAAAAATACAACTTTTTTGAATGGTGAAAATGTGGAAGACGAAATCAGGCAACTGGAAGTTTCGCAAAATGTGAGTCCCATTAGTACGATTGCCGAAGTACGCCACGAAATGGTAAAACAACAGCGGGAAAACGGTTTAAACAAAGGCATTGTTATGGATGGCCGCGATATTGGGACGGTAGTATTTCCCGACGCCGAACTGAAAATTTTTATGACAGCGTCGCCTGAAATCAGGGCACAACGCCGTTTTTTGGAACTCAAAGAAAAGGGGCTGGAGGTGGATTTCGATGAAATTCTGAAAAATGTGGAAACCCGTGATACCATTGACTCGGGTCGGGAAGTGAGCCCGCTGAAAAAAGCCGGTGATGCCCTTGTTTTGGATAATAGCCATTTAACGCGCGAAGAACAGTTGCACTGGAGTTTGGAACGAGCAAAAGAAAAAATGGAGGAAGAAAATGAGAGTTGAAATCGATAAAAATTCAGGTTTTTGTTTTGGCGTGATTAAAACCATTAAATCAGCCGAAAATGAATTAAAAACGTCGGATAAATTATACTGTTTGGGAGACATTGTACACAACGGAATGGAAGTGGAACGTTTGGAAAAAATGGGATTACATTCGGTTACCCGCGAGGAATATATGCAACTAAAAGACTGTAAGGTGCTTATTCGGGCTCATGGCGAACCCCCGGAAACTTATGAATACGCAAAAAAGAATAATATCGAATTGATTGATGCCACCTGTCCGGTTGTTCTCACATTGCAGGAAAAAGTGAAAGGGTCTTATGAAAAAACAAAAAATCAAGATGGGCAAATCGTAATTTACGGCAAAAAAGGACATGCAGAAATTATTGGCCTCGATGGGCAGGTTGATAAGAAAGCTATTATTTTGGAAAGCATCAACGACGTTAATCTAATTGACTTTTCACGTCCGGTTTCACTTTATTCGCAAACCACAAAACGGGTAGAAGATTTTTATGCCATTGCCGACAAGGTTAAGGCCAGCATAAACCCCGGTGTGCCGCTCGAAATAAAGGATTCCATCTGCCGCCAGGTTTCGAACAGGGTTCCCAGATTAAAACAGTTTGCCAAAAAATTTGATGTGATTTTATTTGTGGCCGGGCACAAAAGTTCCAATGGCCGTTACCTTTTTACAGTTTGCAAAGAGGAAAATCCCCGAACCCATCATATTTCCAGAACTTCAGAAATCGATCAGGCCTGGCTTGAAGGTGCAAAATCGGTAGGTATTTGTGGCGCTACTTCAACACCCAACTGGCTCATGGAAGATGTGGCCAAATGGGTGAATCAACAGTATCCTTCCTGATTTATTTGACGGCATTGTTTTTTAATTTTTCGTTTCTTTGAAGAACGATTCAAAACGAAATACATGCCCGAAATATTTGCCCAGGTTATTTTGCCCCTTTCATTGCACGATGCTTACACGTATCGGGTGCCTGAAAATTGGCATTCAGCTATTCAGCCGGGGCAGCGGGTAGTGGTGCAATTCGGCGCCAAAAAGTTTTATGCAGCGCTGGTTTTGGCTCTATCCGAAACTCCTCCACAAAATGTTGAACTTAAAGAAGTTGTTCAGCTTTTGGATGAAGATCCGGTAGTTTACCCTCAAAATTTGGAGCTCTGGAAATGGATGGCTGACTACTATTGCTGCACGTTGGGCGATGTTTTCCGGGCAGCTTTGCCATCAGGATTAAAACTGGAGAGCAAATCAAAAATTCTTTTAACAGAAGAGAAAGAAGAGCAGGAATTAACTGAAAAGGAGTTCAAAATTATCGATTGGGTAAAGCAGGATGGTGACACACTTCATTCTCTACAGAAAAAACTTGGGCGCGATTTTTCATACAGCGCCCTAAAATCACTTCTTGATAAAAATATAATTCAGGTTGAAGAAAAATTAAGCGCAAAATACAAAGCTAAAACCGAAACCTGGGTTAAATTGCATCCTCAGATAAAAACCGAAACCGATTTGCAAACTGCCATCGAAACACTTCAACGGGCAAAAAAGCAAATGGGATTGCTGTTTCATTTTGTTGAAAAAGCCCATGTTTTCCAAAAGAATCAAAAACCGGTTATCAGTAAAAAGGAATTGTTGAAAGGAACAGCATTCAGTAACGCCGTTTTAAATGAACTGGTAGCCAAAAACATTCTGAAAACGTTTCAACAACAGATTTCGCGCATCGAAGAAAAAGATTCGAAACAGGCAGATTTGAACCTGCTAAACAAATATCAGCAACAGGCATTAGACGAAGCTAAAAGCTGTTTCGAAAAAAATCAGGTCACATTAATTCACGGGATTACTGCCAGTGGGAAAACCGAAATTTATATACATTTGATTGATGAGGTTCTAAAACAAGGGAAGCAGGCCTTGTATTTGTTGCCTGAAATTGCGCTCACCACGCAAATTATCGAGCGACTAAAAAATGTTTTTGGACCGAAAGTTGGTATTTACCATTCGCGGTTGAACAGTCAGGAACGGGTGGAAATCTGGAAAAAAGTTTTGCTGTTTCGAACTAAACCAAAAGAAGGATACCAGGTAGTTTTGGGAGCTCGTTCCGCGCTGTTTTTGCCTTTTTCAAATCTGGGACTGGTTATTGTTGATGAAGAGCACGAAAATTCGTTTAAGCAATTCGACCCGGCACCGCGCTACCAAGCACGCGATATGGCAGTTGTTTTGGGCAAACAAAACCATGCCAATGTTTTGTTAGGTTCGGCCACTCCTTCCTACGAAAGTTTTTACAATGCACTTACAGGTAAATATGGCCTGGTGAATCTAATAAAAAGGCATTCGAATATGGAATTGCCGGAAATTATTGTTGCCGATTTAAAACGCGCCTGGAAGAAAAAACAAATGAAATCGGTGCTCACTCCGGAACTTTTTAATCGGATGGAAGATGCGCTGAATATTCGTGAGCAGGTTATTCTTTTTCAGAATCGGCGGGGCTATTCGCCTTTTGTGCAATGTTTTACCTGCGGCTGGATTCCCAAATGCAAAAACTGCGATGTAAGCCTGACCTACCATAAATATAAAATGCGGCTAACTTGCCATTATTGCGGTTTCAGTATTGCCATGCCTCCTGAGTGCCCGGAATGTGGTTCGCCAGAAATTAAATCGCGCGGATTTGGCACTGAAAAAATTGAGGATGAACTAAAACCGTTGTTCCCAGGAAAACGCATTGACCGAATGGATTTGGATACTACCCGTTCGAAAAATGCATTCGGCAAAATCATTCACAACCTGGAGTCGCGAAAAACAGATATTCTTATTGGAACCCAAATGGTTACAAAAGGGCTCGATTTTGAGCATGTGAGTGTAGTGGGAATTTTAAATGCCGATAACCTGATAAATTTCCCTGATTTCAGAGCACATGAGCGGGCTTTCCAATTGGTGTCGCAGGTAAGCGGGCGTGCCGGAAGAAAACACAGCCGGGGGAAAGTGGTGGTGCAAACCGCTCAGCCGGAGCATCCCCTCATTTCACTCATTCAGCATCAAGATTATACAGCTGCTTTTAACACACAAATGGCAGAGCGTAAACTGTTCAAATATCCGCCTTATTTCAGGCTAATTAAACTGGTGGTGAAACATAAAAAGCCAGAAAATGTAAACAGGGTTGCTGGCAAATTAGCCGAAAATTTGAGGAAAAACAGTTCACTGGTAGTTCTGGGACCCGAATTTCCACTTGTGAGCCGTATTCAGCTTTGGTACCACAAAGAAATCTGGTTGAAAATACATCCGAAACTTCCGCTGGCGGAGGTGAAAAAGTTTATTCAGGAAAACATTGAATGGGTGCGCAACCAGCCGGATAACAGCAGTTGTGTGGTAAATATTGACGTTGATCCGGCATAACCTATTCAATTCTTTGGAAATACGGAATTCCTTGATTGTGGCTTTTTTCCGGTTCCCGTTTTTTGTTAGATTTGCGGTTTTAAAATCATCGGGTGGACGAAAAAGAAATAAAACAGATTTTTGAAAAATTCAGTTCGATGCGCGCCATTGTGATTGGCGATGCCATGGTTGACACTTATCTCTGGGGAAACGTTGAGCGCATTTCACCCGAAGCACCTATTCCCGTGATTTCGGTGAATAAACGCGAAAGCAGGCTTGGAGGCGCTGCAAATGTTGCGCTTAATTTATTGGCTCTTGGTGCAAAACCAATAATGTTTTCAGTAGTTGGCTGCGATTTAAACGGAGCAGAATTTAAAAAACTGGTTGCAGAAAAAAAACTGCCGGGATATGGAATTTTTGAAGATATGAATCGGCCTACAACAGTAAAAAGCCGCATCATAGGAAAAGGGCAGCACATTGCCCGGGTAGATGAGGAAACTACCCAACCCATTAATTCCGACTTGGAAAGGAAATTAATAAAAAAGGTTTTGAAAGAAATTGAAAATAATGACGTTGACGTTATAATTCTTGTGGATTACGATAAGGGAGTGATTACCCCAAACCTGTTTGAAAGTGTGAATAACCTGGCTCAAAAAAAGGGAATACCGGTTGCAGCAGATCCCAAAAAACGAAACTTTTTTTTGTATAAAAATGTCCAACTTTTCAAGCCTAATTTTTATGAATTTTTGGATGGAACCGGCGTACAGCTAAAAAAAGGAGACTTGGATGGATTGAGCAAAGCAGTTGCCGCTTTTAAAATTCGGCAAAACCTGAAACTCATTTTTATTACACTTTCCGAGTTAGGCGTTTTTATCAGCAATGGAATAAAAGAACAGTATTTTCCGGCAATAATCCGTGAAATTGCTGATGTTTCAGGCGCCGGCGACACAGTGCTGAGCGTTGCAAGTCTGGCATTGGCAGCAGGTTTAACTCCTCAGCGAATGGCGCTGATGGCCAACCTGGCCGGCGGGTTGGTTTGCGAAAGCCCGGGAGTAGTACCGGTTGAAAAAAAAAGCTTGATGAAGATGATGAAATTGGAGAAAATATAAACTTTTTATCTACTCAATTTCAGCTTTTTATACAGTTACTAACGTTTGATGTCGAAAAATACATGAAGGCAGTTAGGGCTAATTTATTAAATTTGAACCCGTTCAAAAAAATAGAAATCTGATGGGAAAAATCATATCACTGGCAAACCAGAAAGGCGGAGTGGGTAAAACTACTACAACAATTAACCTGGCTGCCAGTCTTGCAGTATTAGAACAAAAAGTATTGATTATCGATGCCGATCCGCAGGCCAATGCCACTTCCGGTTTTGGCTTCGATGTGAAAAATGTGCAGTCGAGTATTTATGAATGTATTGTGGATGAAATCGATCCGGAAAAAGTAATTCTGAAAACCGAGGTGGCCAACCTCGATATTATTCCATCCCACATCGATTTGGTAGGGGCTGAAATTGAGATGCTGAATTTACCTAACCGGGAAAAAGTTTTGCGTAATACCATTGGAAAACTGAAAGACGTTTACGATTTTATTTTTATAGATTGTTCACCATCGTTGGGATTAATTACAGTAAATGCTCTAACGGCAGCCGATTCGGTAATTATTCCTGTGCAATGCGAATATTTTGCGCTTGAGGGTTTGGGAAAACTGCTGAATACTATTAAAATAATTCAGAACAGGTTGAATCCGGCATTGGAGATCGAAGGATTTCTGCTCACCATGTTCGATTCGCGCCTAAACCTGTCAAATCAGGTTTACGAAGAGGTGAAGCACCATTTTCAGGATATGGTTTTTGAAACGGTAATTCAGCGAAATGTAAAACTGAGTGAAGCGCCCAGTTACGGAAAACCGGTTATTCATTACGATGCAAGTTCGCGCGGCGCCATCAACCACATGAACCTGGCCCGCGAGATACTGCAGCGAAATGGAATGACGCGCATGGCCCAGGAAAGTAAAATCATTAACAGTTAAAATTTTGACTATGGTTAAAAGGAATGTACTCGGAAGGGGATTGGGAGCGTTGATAGACGATGCCGAAAAAATGAAACAGGCCGCTATCAGCGAAGTGGAATTGAGTAAAATTGAAGCGAATCCTTTTCAGCCCCGCTCAAAATTTGATGAAGAAGCATTGGAAGAACTGGCAGCGTCTATCCGCGAAATCGGGTTGATTCAACCCATCACCCTGCGCAAAAGCGGACCTGACACTTTCCAGATTATTGCCGGAGAACGTCGATTCCGGGCTGCACAAAAGGCCGGGCTCGAAGCCATTCCTTCGTATATCAGACATGCTAAAGACGATGCCATGCTTGAAATGGCTTTGGTGGAAAATATTCAACGCGAAGATTTGGATGCCATTGAAATTGCACTTAGCTACCAGCGCCTGATGGAAGAACTCGATTTTACTCAGGAAGAAATGAGCAGCCGCGTGGGGAAAAAACGCTCAACCATTGCCAATTACCTGCGGCTTTTAAAATTACCTGCAATAATCCAAAAAGCACTCCGCGATAAAGAAATTTCCATGGGACATGCACGGGCACTCATCAACATTGACGATGCCGATGTGCAGGAAATGATTTACGGCCAGATTCTGAAATACGGTTTTTCGGTGCGTAAAGTGGAAGAAATTGTACGCAGCCTCAGTGAAGAGGGAGATGCTGGTAATCAGGGCAAAAGAAAGGAACTACCCAAAGAATTCAGAGATTATAAAGGGCACCTCGGCAAACTGCTCGGATCCCGCATCGGCATTTCTGTGAATGGAAACGGGAAAGGGAAAATTGTAATTCCGTTTAAATCAGAACACGACCTTGAACGAATTGTTAAAATTATAGAAAACGGTAAATAATTGCCACATGCCTGTTTCTCTGTGGAATGAAACTTCTATTTTTGGGCAAAATTTGTGAAGTGTGATTAGCAGAGGTTCAATTTTAAAATATTTTTTGGTTTTAGTACTGTTGCTGCCGGCGTTTTACGTTAATGCTCAGCAGATTGTGGAGGCTGATACCATTGTGCCCGTGCAGTCACTTGCTGAACAAGAGGAGGAGGATATTCATTCACCCAGAAAAGCTACCATCTACTCTGCCATACTTCCAGGTCTGGGGCAGATTTACAACAAAAAATACTGGAAAGTTCCGCTCATCTACATTGGATTTGGAACCATTGGGTATTTTATAAACTGGAACAATGAAAACTACCAGCTATTCAGAATCGGATATGACCATTTGACAGACAATAACCCGGAAACACAGGATTACCTGAAAATAGAAGCAGTGCGACGAAATAATTACAATTTGGATAATCTGACGGAATTTAATAATTTAAAAACTGCGCTTTCGAAACAACAGGATTACTATCGTCGAAATCGCGATTTACTGTTTATTAGCATCGTTGGTTTTTACGGGCTGAACATTATTGATGCAAGCGTGGATGCACATCTTTTTGATTTCGATATTAGCGACGACCTGACTTTAAAATGGGAGCCATCGATGATGAATTTTGATAATAATTTTGTTTATTGCTTAAATTTTCGTTTTAATTTTTGAGATATGTGGAAGAGTTTGAAATATTTTGCGGGATTAATCTCAATTGTAATTTTTGTTCAAATAACCACTGCGCAGCAAAGAGAAAGAATTGATTTAAAACCTATAAAATCTATTGAAGTAGGAAATATTACTGCCGATACGCTTTTTGTAGCATCTGAAGATTCCGCTTTTGCTGAAGAAATGGGCGATACTTTGTTGTTTGACAACAGTTCGTCTCCCGACGAAAATTTGAATGACATTTTTTCTGAAAAAATGGATAGCCTGGGAAATTCCTGGTACATAAAACACCTTTTTCATCTCGATGAATCAGAAAATGCGATTTCAGCGTTTTACCCAAAGGATTTGCCCGATTCGGTGTACATTAATCGGCTCGAAGAAATTGAACAGGTAGTTGATTTGTCGTACAATAACACGGTTAAAAACTTCATTGTTTTATATACTGAAAAACGTCGCGACCTGATGGAGGTGATGCTGGGAATGTCTGCCTACTATTTCCCCATGTTCGAAGAAGAACTCGACCGGCAAAATATGCCGCTGGAGTTAAAATACTTGCCGGTTATTGAATCGGCCCTGAATCCAAAAGCCATGTCGAGGGTGGGAGCCAATGGATTGTGGCAGTTTATGTATGGCACGGCGCGGCAAATGGGGCTCGAAATTACCAGCTTTGTGGATGAACGGCGCGACCCGGTAAAATCGACCGAAGCAGCAGTAAAATATTTTAAATATTTGTACAACACTTACAACGACTGGTACCTGGCCATTGCGGCCTACAACTGCGGGCCGGGAAATGTAAACCGTGCCATTCGCCGTGCGGGTGGCAAACGCAATTACTGGGAAATTTATTATCGCCTGCCGCGCGAAACCCGCGGATATGTGCCTGCGTTTATTGGAGCAACTTATGCAATGAATTATTACAAAGAACATAATCTGCAACCCCGATTTCCCGAAATGCCCATTCAAACAGATACGGTTTTTGTTCACGACTACCTGCATTTCAACCAACTTGAAGCAACGCTCGGCATTGAAAAAGAACAGTTACGTTTGCTGAACCCCATGTTTCGACGCGATGTGATTCCGGCCAAACCAGACAAACCTTATCCGTTGGTACTTCCCAACGAAAAAATAATGGCTTTCATAGACATGGATACTACGGTATTTGCTTACGAACGTGAAAAATATTTTCCCAATAATACTTTGCAAAGCCCAACCAGCGCTACAACAAACTATTTTACACCGGCTGATGTTGAGGGAAAAGCAAAAATAATTTACACCGTAAAATCGGGTGACAATGTGGGTTTCATTTCCGAGTGGTTTAATGTGCGTGCTTCCGATTTAAGATACTGGAACAACATTAACCGGAACCTTATTCGGGTAAACCAAAAGCTGGTTGTTTATGTGTCCGAAGATCAAAAAGAAAAATACGAACGGATAAATTCAATGACTTTTGCACAAAAGCAAGCTTCGGTCGGAAAATCGGCTGGTCCGGTTCAAAGCGCCACCCCGGTTTCTTTAGACCCGAATTATGAATATTACACGGTTAGGAGCGGAGATACCATTTGGGAAATTGCCAAAAGATATTCCGGTATTTCGCCCAACGATATTTTAAGGCTGAACAACCTTTCCAGCCGCTCAAAACTTTCCATCGGGCAAAAGTTAAAAATCAAAACAAAAGAAAACACCTGACTCTTTCTTTCTGAAATCTTTTTTATTTGTTTGAAAAAGGACAAAATGTAAATCATTGAATTCTAAGAAGTTTCATGAATAGTTGAATCGAAAGCCTTTAATTTGTT
>JAZBNQ010000093.1:0-5231 GCA_036350775.1 Mariniphaga sp. | reverse complement strand
CAACTTCTACTTCAATCTTTCTGGTGGCCATTTTAGTGTTTATCTCTCTGCCGCTCATTAATTTCATCGGCGAATGGAATATGTGCATGGAATTTCCCGAGTTTCTGGCAGGCTTGGAACGCTGGATGAAAAATGCCGAGGAAAACGCTGCCGAACTCACTGAAGCCTTTTTAAACGTGGAAACCACCGGCGGTTTGCTGTTTAACCTGTTTATGATTGCCTTTTTGCCTGCCATTGGTGAAGAATTGCTGTTCCGCGGGGTAATCCAGCGCATTTTTACCAACTGGACCCGCAACCACCACTGGGGCATCTGGATTTCCGCCATTTTGTTCAGTGCCCTGCACATTCAGTTTTACGGGTTTGTGCCACGCATGCTGCTGGGTGTTTTGTTCGGCTACCTGCTGGTTTGGAGCGGTTCCATGTGGCTGCCCATTGTGGCCCACTTTTTCAACAACGGCTTTGCAGTTGTGGCCATGTATCTCGTAGATAAAAATGTTTTAAATCCCGCAGTGGAAGAAATCGGAGCCACCACAGGAAGCCGTTACGCAGCCATTCTCAGCCTGGCATTGGTTTTTCTGCTGATGTTTCTGATAAAGAAAGAGAACCGGGGGAATGAACTTACAGGGAATGAACAAACGCTGAATTGACTAACCCCCCTCAAAAACAGAACTCACAAAATATCTGTTCAAATTAAACCATGGAACAAACTATATGGTCTAATTAGACAGGTAAATATAACAGAACATGAATAAAGCAGGCATTTACCCGAAATTTTTACCGCTGATTGTTTTGATTCTTGCACTGATAACGGGAGGATTGCTTGTACATTGGATGAAACGCGAAAATGTTTTTCATGCCTCTGCCGACTTCGAACCTGTGGAAACCATTTACATGATTTGGAATGAAGAGGATTCTGCTGTGGCAACTGATATTGCTGCCAAAATATCTCCTTTTGAACATGTTACTTTCTTTACTGGAGGTGCTCACCTTGAAGAAGAAAAAATTAAATTGATGATTTTAAAAAAGGGTGGAAATGAAAAAAACATCACAATTCAACAGTTGCCTCAAAAGCCAGCTAATAGCTGGATTCGGGATTTCTCCCCGGTTTTTATGAAAAACAAAAAAGACCTGAACATCATAAAAACACGATTCTGGGATGCTACTACCGATATCTCGGAATATTTGGCGCACAAGTACAAAATAGATATTACCCAAAGTAATATTTATTCACTCGGTGGAACGCGTGAATTTAATGGTCTGGGAACCGGAATTTTTTTGGAAGCTCATGAAAAAGCAGCAAACCCGGAATTTGTAACCGACCGGAAAAGATTTGAAAGAAGTTTAAAAAAAGAGTTTAACCTGAAAAAAATTATCTGGCTGAAAAAAGGAATTCCACAGGATGAACTGCCAAGTTATGGTCCCCTGGCCGACAATATTTTTCCAACTGGCAGCAATCACCACATCGATGAATTCTGCAGGTTTATTGGTCCCCGGCAAATCATGTTGAGTTATATTACCGAAGCTGAACTCAATGGCGACCCCATTCTGACTGAAGCTAAAAAACGACTGGATGAAAACTACTGGATTCTTAAAAATGCTACCGACCAGGATGGGAACTATTTCGAAATAATTCCCATGCCCTTTGCTCCAATTGTGGTCAGGCCATTTCACAGCACTCTTGACCCCAATGATTTCAGGACTGATGTAACAAGTTACATGAATTTTCTTATCACAAACTATACGGTAATTCTGCCAACTTACACACACATTGACACCACCCTGGCAACCCGGCTGAAGGAAGAGTTTATTGTAAAAATGTTCAATCAGCATCTTCCGGGGAAAAAAGTTGTTTTCATTCATCCCGGCACGTTAAATTCGCGTGGTGGCGGAATCCACTGCATAACGGCTTCAAAACCTGCATTTAAAAAGAAACCGGCCGGAAATTTCAAATTGCGATTCGTAAAAAGAAAGCGGGCCTGATTTTTATAAAATCATTACCTTTTCCATTTCCTGCTTTTCCGGAGTGGTTAGCTGCACAAAATACATTCCACGCGGTAAGTTGTTCAGGTTAATCTGAAAAAGTTGTTCAGTGACAAGAATTCGCTTCATTTTTATTCCTGAAGCATTGAAAACTTCGATTTGATAATCTTCCCCTTCGACAAATTCTTTCAATGCAATGTTTAAAATTTTATCGCTGATTGGATTAGGATAAGCCACAAACATTTTTTCACCGGAATCTGGAATCTCGATGACCGACTGGGTTACACTTTTTTGCCCGGCATAATCTTTGATTCTGCCGGGTTATCATAGTTAAAATTTTTGGTGAAAGTTATTCAATTCTAAATGAAAATACCGGGACAAAAAAAGGGGCAGGACTCCCACCCCATTTCCGGTAATACCATGATATTAGTTGAACTCAAACATTAAATCAACCTGCATGCCTTCCACCCTGATTTTTTTCTTTTCGTTCCGGCGGAAAACATACACCACGCCATATTCCTGAGCGCGTTGCCGTTTCACTTTTGGCGGAACATTTCCCATATTTTCTTCTATTTCAGTCCACATACGACTTATAAAATCGTTGGTTTCCTTGCGTAGTTGCTGCATTTTTTCGTAGCTGCGGAGGGTGTTCCGTTTCAGAGTTTGCTGAAATACAGCGGCTTCATTAAAATTTTCCACATTTACTTTTACCAAAGCAATGGAAGGATTATAAATGGGGCTTCCGCCGTTTTGCATACGTTTTTGTTCGCCCTGAATTATCTTTTTTCCCCATGTTAAAATTTCCTCTTCACTGCTTAACGAAGGAATTTTTCCCTCAAAATCTTCGAGTCCGTAAAATGACAGCACCTCTTTTTTCAATTCTTCCCGCTCAATATTCATGAATAAAACCTGAATAAAATGGGAAACATACAATTTTGCCTTTTCAAATGCCGCTTTATACCCCGCACTTTTTTCCGATTCGGTTTTTAAATCAAACTCGTAGTGCTTTAAATGATTTTCAAAATTTGATTTTGCACTTTTCAACTCAAACAAGGTGTTTTTGGAAAATGCAAGTTTCCCTGCATCCCGGTCAGCAGCTGTATTCAGAGCAGCATCCATTGCACGGAGCCGGGCTTTATCGGTGGTAGGTAATCGGCGATATGGCATAATTTACATTTTTACGATATGCGAAGTTATGGAATTCATATTTCCGTTTAACGTATTCGCAGAATAAATTTATGCACAACAGAATGTGAATAAACATCGGTTTTCCCTATTTTTGCGCCAAACGAAAAAAACATGAAACTGGTATTCGCAACAAACAACCAACATAAATTAAAAGAATTACAGGCCATTCTGGGCGATCATTTTGAACTGCTGAGCTTAAAAGACATTGGCTGCTTCGAAGAAATTCCCGAAGAACAACCTACGCTGGAAGGGAATGCCCGGCAAAAAGCGGAGTACATTTTTGAAAAATTTGGCTTTTCCTGCTTTGCCGACGATACCGGGTTGGAAATTGAAGCACTGAACGGCGAGCCGGGAGTTTATTCAGCCCGCTATGCCGGCGAAGCCAAAGATCCGCAGGCCAACATGGATAAAGTTTTGGACAAAGTAAAAAATGAAAATAACCGCAAAGCGCGCTTCCGAACGGTGATTTCGTTGTTTCTGGATGGCGAAGAAAAACAGTTTGAGGGAATTGTTGAAGGCGAAATCACCCGTGAAAAACGGGGTGGTTCTGGTTTTGGCTACGACCCCGTTTTTTTGCCAAACGGTTACGAAAAAACTTTTGCCGAGATGGACCTTTCGGAGAAAAACCAAATCAGTCACCGGGCGCGGGCAGTGCAAAAACTGGTGGAATATTTGAAAACACTGGCTTAACCGGCAGACAGAATCCCTGATTTTACTTACTTTCGTTTTTCAAATCAGGCTGTTCATGAAGAAAAAAGAAATCCTGCTTCTGTTTTTAGTGACTCTCCTTGCTTTTTGGCAGGTCACTTTTTTGCAAAACAGCATGAAGTGGGATTTTGTGGATGCCTTTTTGCCCTCGCGCTATTTTTTTTCTGAATCGATTCTGAACAACCAGTTTCCGCTTTGGAATCCTTACCTGCTTTACGGAACACCCATTTTTGCCGACCTGGTTTCGGTTTTTAATCCTGAATTCTGGATTGTTGGTAATTTGTTTGGCTATTCCAACATCACCCTACAATTCATGTATTTGGTGTATATTTTTTTTGCAGGAATTTCGTTTTTCTACTTTCTGAAACAATTTAATTCTGACCAAAAAATCTCACTTGGCCTTTCGGTGGCCTACATGCTCTCCGGATTAACAGTTGGCAATGCCCAGCATCTGGCATTTGTTGCCGGTTACGCCATTCTGCCTTTTGTAATGGCCAGCTATTTCAGGTTCATCAGGCAGTTAAACCAGCCCAACCTGGTGCAATTATCCATTGCACTTTTTTTGATGATTTACGCCAGTTACCCGGGGTTAACCATCATTTCGGCCTATTTGCTTTTAACCCTTTTTGTTTACAGTCTGGTTGTTTACAGGGCGGAAAAAAACTATATAAAAACCGCATTGATTTACCATCTGATTTTGGCCGGAATCGTGGTCTTCTTCAGCACGGTTTTGATTGTCGCGTATTTTCAGGGTGCGCCTTTTTTAAGCCGCTACGGCGGGATAACTTTGGAGTTGGCCAATAAACATCCGTTTTCGCTTCAATCCATATTGTCGTTTTTACTGCCCATGGCCACCGGCGCAGATCCGCAGTTTTTTCAAACCGATCCTTCCATGTCGAACGGCTATTGGGGAATTGTAAGCCTGGTTTTGTTTCTTTTCGCCTTAACGAAAAAAGCCAGAAACAAGGCGTCATACCTGGTTCTGAGTTTCGGGATTTTTGCGTTGCTGATTTCATTTGGCGACCGGTTTTTTCTGCGCGAATTTCTTTACCGCTATTTCCCGCTGATGAACATGTTTCAGTACCCCGGAATTTTCAGGGCATTTGCCATTTTCGGATTCCTTGCTTTTACCGGCATCAATTTAAAGCCGGATGATTTTAAACGAACAGAACGCAAACCAATGGCTTTCCTGGCCTTTTTGCCTGTTGTTTTCATTTTGATTTTAATAGGAAATGCCTTTGCCAACATTGATGTATTTGTGTTTTTTGAAAAAGGAAAAAGTTTCACCGAAAAACTTTTGGAGGCCAGCCGTTTTGAAGCGGTTGTTTTTCAGGGAACCGTTCAACTGCTTATTT
>JAZBNQ010000092.1:0-3900 GCA_036350775.1 Mariniphaga sp. | reverse complement strand
TTAACTTCAATGTTACCAATTTTAGGAAATCCATTTTTTGGTGCAGTTAACCCATTTAATTCACTACGTTTGCACACTTTTCTAAAAGAGGGAAAAGTAGAAACAGTTTATATCAAATTATTTAGATGATAACAGTTGCAAATTTAAAGATACAGTTTGGGAAAAGAGTGCTTTTTCAGGACGTGAACCTGAAATTTACCGCAGGAAATTGCTACGGTATTATTGGCGCAAACGGGGCAGGAAAATCAACATTTTTAAAAGCCATTTCAGGAGAAATCGACGCCACTTCAGGCCAAATTAGTTTGGGCTCCGGAGAGCGGCTTTCCGTATTGAGTCAGGACCACTTTGCTTTTGATGAAGATTTGGTCATTCATACCGTGATGAAAGGCCATTCCCAACTTTGGGAAATCATGCAGCAGAAAGAAGCATTGTATTCCAAACCCGATTTTTCGGATGAGGACGGCATGAAAGCTGCCGAGCTCGAACAAAAATTTGGCGAAATGGATGGCTGGAATGCAGAAAGTGATGCTGCTACTTTATTAAGCAACCTGGGAATTAGCGAAGAATTTCATTATACCCTTATGAAGGACATGAGCGGCAAACAGAAGGTGCGGATTTTGCTGGCACAGGCACTTTTTGGAAAACCCGACAACCTGCTGCTCGATGAACCCACAAACGACCTCGATTTGGAAACAGTTTCGTGGCTTGAGAATTACCTGGCGGATTATGAAAACACAGTGCTGGTGGTTTCGCACGACCGTCACTTCCTGGATGCAATTAGCACGCACACAGTGGATATCGATTTCGGGAAAATAAAATTATTTGCCGGAAATTACAGCTTCTGGTACCAGAGCAGTCAGCTGGCACTGCGGCAGCAAAAGGCACAAAACAAAAAAGCGGAAGAGAAAAAAGCCGAACTGCAGGAGTTTATTTCACGGTTTAGTGCAAACGTAAAAAAATCGAAGCAGGCAACCAGCCGCAAAAAAATGATTGAAAAACTCAATATTGAAGAAATTGAACCGTCAACACGAAAGTACCCCGGCATTATTTTTACTCCCGAACGGGAAGCGGGCGATAAAATCCTCGATGTGCACGGGTTGAGCGCCAGTATTGATGGCACCGTGCTTTTTAAGGATGTGGAATTTGTGGCCAACAAAGGAGATAAAATCATTTTTCTATCGAAAGATCCCCGGGCAATGACTACTTTTTTCGAAATCATCAACGGAAAACAACAGGCCGATTCGGGAACGTTTCAGTGGGGTCAAACCATTACATCGGCTTATTTACCGTTGGATAATGCTGGTTTCTTCCGAAGCGAGTTGAGCCTTTTTGACTGGTTTTGTCAGTTTACCACCGACACCACCGATTATTACATCATGAGCTACCTCGGAAAAATGTTATTTGCCCGCGATGAGGTGCATAAAAAAGTAAAGTGTTGTCGGGTGGTGAAAAAATGCGTTGCATGATTTCAAAAATGATGCTGCTGAATCCAAATGCATTAATTCTCGACACCCCCACCAATCACTTAGATTTGGAATCGATTCAGGCATTTAACAACAACCTGGTAAAATACCCGGGAAATGTTTTCATGTCATCGCACGACCACGAATTTATTCAATCCACCTGCAACCGCATCATCGAACTCACGCCAAACGGCATCATTGACAAACTGATGGATTACGATGATTATGTTTCGGATGATGGTATTAAGGAGTTGAGGGAGAAAATGTACCGGTAAAATATGTTTTGCTTTATTTAGTTGACATATAAAGTTACCCGTTTACAGGCCAACGAGAGCGGAAACTAAACCAAATAGAACATTCCAAAAAACATTTGCAGCAAAACTTACACCCATCTCTCGAAACTTGAGGATGACATCCGTGAAACTGTTAAATATCTTTTCTGGCAAATTGCGAGCAAGCTATAACAGTTGTTTTGACAATCGAGTTGCCAGATTTAAAAACAGGTATCATAGGATTATGCCAGCAATTAGCTGGAAGAACTCGACAGTTGTATTTTTTACCACCGGGATGCGATGGAATAAGGTGCCGGGTTATTGGGAGAAATCGCTGATTGGTTGATTTAAATCCACACTTCGTTGTTAAATTTTTTATATCACAAATCAACAAAAAAGAATTAATTCGTATCTTTGACTGAATTAATTCGTTTTGTCATGAGTGTATTGGAGATATCGGAAAAAGATTTTTTAACAGGCGCACGGAAAGGTATCCAAAAATCGAGGCTGTTGTCTATTGCCCGTGAATCCGGGTTAACGCTGAAAGAGTTGAGTTCGTTTCTGCGAATTTCTACCCGGTCAATCCAGGAAAAGGAGTCAAACCAATTAATTGCACCTGGCGCTTCGGAACGGGCATTATACATAGCCCGGTTATTTAATTTGGGGATTAAAGTATTCGGAAGCCGTGAAAAGTTCTACAACTGGCTGAATACCAAAAATCAGGCGATGGGCGGTGAAAAACCTGTTTCTTACCTTGATACTTTTTCAGGAATCCAGTTAGTGATGGATGAACTGAACGCCATTGAATACGGATTTTCTGCCTGATGATTGTTTACCGGATTACAAAAAAGGAGTATACAACACTCGACGGGACGGGTGGGCTGTTTGGTCCGGGACGGTGGCATAAGAAAGGCAATCCGATCGTTTATACATCGGAACATGCATCGCTTGCAGCCTGGGAGAAGATAGTTCATGTGGCTAGTGTAATAATTACTAAGTTAATTAACTAATATTTTACTATCTTTGTTGTATGGCAAGGATAGGAAACCCAATACAATTAAGCATGGAAGAGAAGGAAGATCTTCTAACCATGAGCCGCTCACGGAAGCTGGAAAAGCGCTACGTGGAACGTGCTGAAATAATTTTATATTCAGACCAAGGTTTATCAATGGATGAAATAGTTATAGAAACGGGATTAAGTAAACCCGTTGTAAATAAATGGCGGCAACGATTCCGGGAGCATGGCATTGACGGGTTAAAGGATGCTCCACGAAGCGGGAAACCTAAGATTATTACACCTGAACAACAGGCTTTAGTGATTGAGAAAGCTTGCACTAAACCAGATGGGGGATATACCAATTGGTCGCAGGAACGTATTGCTAAAGAAGTAGGCATAAGCCAATCTAAGGTGTTTCAAATACTTAAGCAAGCAGATTTAAAGCCACATAAAATAGAATATTGGTGTGGCAAGTCAAAAGATCCAGAGTTTGAGGAGAAAATGACAAACATCGTTGGGTTATACATGTCGCCACCAGAAAACGCTTTGGTTATTTGTGTTGATGAAAAGACCCAAATACAAGCACTTGACAGAACCCAGCCGGAACTTCCATTAAAACCAGGCAATCCAAGAAGGCAAACAGCAACTTACAAACGTAATGGGACAGTTTCTCTGATAGCTGCCCTTGCAGTACACACAGGAGAAGTAACAGCCAAGACTATAAAGTCAAATAACGCTGAAAACTTCTTAAAGTTCTTAAAATCGCTCGACAGGAAATATCGAAACAAAAAGTTACATATAATCGCCGACAACCTATCAATACACAAGCATAAGGATGTTAAGGAATGGCTTGAAGGCAAAAGAAAAATCCAGTTACATTTTACCCCGACATATTCCTCTTGGCTAAACCAGGTTGAAATATGGTTTAATATTTTGACCAAAGATGTTGTAAAAGGAGGCATTTGGCAATCATCAGAGCAATTGTCGTCTCAGCTTATAGAATATGTTAAAACATATAATACAACACGGGCAAAGCCATTTCGATGGACTTATACAGGTGATGCTTTGAAAATTAGTTAACTTATTAAATAATTATCACACTAGCTTTCTTTTATTTGTTCGAGCCGGAATTAAACTACTCTCAATATTTTTCCTGTTCCCAACTTCT
>JAZBNQ010000091.1:0-15421 GCA_036350775.1 Mariniphaga sp. | reverse complement strand
TGTCAGATACTGCTTCAATAACATTTTCTTCCATGGTAACCGGAACTTCAATTACTGTTGCAAATTCACAGTCATTGGCATCTTTTACCATTATTTCATGGGTACCTACACCAACGCGGATAATTGCCAGACCGTCAGTGTTCTCTTTCCATGAACTTCCGTTAATGGAATACATATAAGGAGCAACTCCACCTTCAATATATAAATAAATGTTTCCGTCGTTTCCATCAATACAAGTAGGAGCAAAAACTTCATCAACGTATGCAATCAATAATTCCGGATTTACAACATCTTCATCATCAATTATTTGTTGAACAGGACATGTTGAATCGGCATTGGCAACCCAAATAGTTGCACTTGGGTAAGGATAAGGCCAACTATCGATGGTCATTGTATCAACCCATGTAGTACCGCCGTCAAAACTATATGTATATGATCCTGTTCCACCTGTAACATTTGCTATAGCTACAGAAGCATCTCCATTATTACATAAAGGATCTGTAATTACAACATCATATTGAATATCGTCAGGTGATTGAACAGCTATTACGTTACCAGTACCATTGGGGTTGTCATATTCTACAACACAACCATTAGAGTCAGTAATCGTTAAACTGTAATAAGTTGGCAAAAGCCCCGTGAAAGTAAATCCAGCAGCATCAACTCCAGATTCAGTAGTTACATTTAAACCTTCCTGAATTTCAAGCGTGTAAGTTGCAGTTCCACCAACAATATTGGTAACAATAATTTCTCCGTCAGTATCACCACCGCAAGAAGTATCAACAATTTCCATGTCGAATGTAATAGCATCGGGTTCTGTAATTTCATCGAAACTACCACCACCAAATTCACATCCAAGGCTGTTTTTTATTTTTATTTCATATTGATCAGCAGCCAAACCACTAATAACATAGACACCCTGGCTTGGAGATGTTACATTATCATCACTAACTGATAACCAGGTAGTTCCCCCGTCCAAAGAAATTTCATAAGTGTCAGCAGCCGGAGAACCATCCTCGGTTAATGAAATTTCAAAAACTCCGTCGCTTCCTCCATTACAACTTACATTAGTAGTAACAAGTGTACCGTCAACTTCTACATTATTATCGGTAATGGTAATCTCCTGCCAGTAAGTTAAATCAGCCAGATTTGCACAACCGTTGGCATCCTGAACGGCAACATAATAAGTTCCGGGATCCATGTTGAACTGGAAGTTAGCTTTGGTTTCAGCATCAGACCCATCAGAATTTTCTGATATATAATAGGTATAAGGTGCAGTTCCACCCATTGCATCGAAAACAACAGAACCTTTCCCTCCATAACATGCAGGATCTTGTGTTTCAACAGTAAAAGTAACTGGTTCTAAAGTTTCCGGAACCATTACAACTTCCTTTAAAGAGATACAACCGTTAGCATCTTTTACGCGAACAGTAACAGCATCACCGGCCTCCACATCATAATCAGGTGAAGTTGACCAGGCATCTGTCCAATTAGCCGGGTTGGGATCTTCATTAAACAGGTAATACGCTGCATCAGGAGCGGTTACAGTTAACGTAACATCGCCACCTGCACAAGTTTCAGTGGTTACAGTGGTTTCAATACCAGTCATTTCTACATCCACAGTAAGTGAACCATCAGTAGAAATATCAGTATTTACAATGTCATCACCGGAAGGGATGTCATACCAGAAATTGGTTGTTCCCCATTCCATATCACTGGCAAATGATGTTGCCACATTTCCCGGATAACCCAGTACAGAAAAATGAAGCTCCATAATGGGCGTCACTATATTGTCGCCAATGGTGACTCCGGTTGCTCCGGTCCAGTCGATACTAACAATACCGGCTGCGGCAGTAGCAGTTGCTCCTGCAAGTGAAGTATGAAGCCCGGAGATTCCATTGAATGAAAAAATTTCATCGTTGAATTCCAGGTTCAGTTCAAACTGGCTTAATTTAATAAAATCCCGTACCGAGATTGTTACCGTGTAATCGTCAGCCTCATTGTAACAATATGAGGCGTCTTCTGCATAAAGCTCAACGGTTTCCTGTGTTTCCTGCGCATACCCGTGGGTTGCAAAGGCTGTAAGGAGTACCATTAAACTTAAGAACCAAGTAAATGATTTTCTCATAGCATTTCTTTTTAAATTGAACTTAATTGATTGATTGATTTTAAATTATTTAATCTTTTCATCATTGTTTTAGTTATATCGTCCTTTCATGTTGTTGGCTAAACAAGTACAAACGTATAAAATTATCAGCAATGTACAAACGAATCGCTGAATAAAATATCTTGTTTTTCCCTTTGTTATCAACAGGCCCGTATTGATAAACCATCTGCCTTGTTAACATTTTTTTTGTTTCACACAAGTTTGCTTACGTTTAAATTTGTGCAATTTTACTTCAATTTTTTTAATTATTTACAATAAATGCTGGTTTTTTTCGCTTAAAGACTATTAACAGCCTGAAAAAAAATGAAACGCGTATCCATATTAAATTTTATCCGATGTTATTTATATCCGCAAGGAAGGAAAGACCCTAACGGATTAGTTCATTTTTTATTCATTAAAGTATTAGTTGCAACACTTTTTGTTGTTTCAATTATTTTAAGTTCCTGTAAAACCTGCAAATGCCCTGCTTATTCTGAAACAAGCCGGGAAATATATGAGCAGAAAGTGTAACAGATAAAATAGGGCCGGATATTAAGCTGCCAGAGAACTATTTTTTTAAACCTGAATTTTCATTAAATCTCCATTGGCTTTTCTGTATTGACATATATAAAATGTCAGATTTTTCTATTTGTTCAAAATTATTAATCTTCAAAAAACACATTAATACTCTGACAAAAAACAATTTAACTAAAAATTACCACGCTGAGAATCGAATATTTTGGAATGTTACTGGGCAACAACCATAAATTTTTAAAAGAAAACAAGTAAACCCATGGCTGCAGTAAAACAAAACCTCCCTTTCCAGGTTAAATTTTTCCAAACCCGAATTAGCTCCGGTCAGATAAATTTGGCCTGATGTTTTACAATTGGTTGTTCAGCACATTCCAATGATTTCCTTTCCTTTAAATTATCATTAAAGTTGAAAGCATTACTTTTGAATTCATGTTTTAGATTTGAAACTGTGAAATATTAGTACTTAATTTGTATATGTTTCTGATTCAGGAATTAAACTTAATGTTATTCCTGCCAGGATTTAAACGAATAGTTCATTATAATAAATTAAAACTTACACTACTATGTCAAAAATTAAAATAGGTATTAATGGTTTTGGCCGCATCGGACGACTGGTTTTTCGTGCTGCTGTTGCTAAAGAAAATGTTGAAGTGGTTGGAATCAATGACTTGCTTGATCCCGATTACATCGCTTACATGCTGAAATATGACTCGACCCACGGCAAATTTAAAGGTGACGTGGCTGTTGAAAACGGTATGCTGGTAGTTAACGGCAAAAAAATCAGGGTAACTTCTGAACCCAATCCGGCCGACTTGAAATGGGGAGAAGTAGGTGCCGAATATGTGGTTGAAGCAACTGGTTTATTCCTGACCAAAGAAAAAGTACAGGGTCACCTGGATGCAGGCGCTAAAAAAGTAATCATGTCTGCTCCTTCAAAAGACGATACCCCAATGTTTGTGATGGGAGTTAACAACAAAAGTTACACCAATGATATGAACTTTGTTTCAAACGCATCATGTACCACCAACTGTCTTGCGCCGGTAGCCAAAGTATTACACGACAAATTTGGTATTGTTGAAGGGTTAATGACTACCGTTCATGCCACCACAGCTACACAGAAAACCGTTGACGGCCCGTCGAAAAAAGACTGGCGTGGTGGACGGGGTGCCGGACAAAATATTATTCCGTCATCAACTGGAGCTGCAAAAGCAGTTGGCAAAGTAATTCCCAGCCTGAATGGCAAACTTACTGGCATGGCTTTCCGTGTTCCAACTCCTAACGTTTCAGTAGTTGACCTGACTGTTCGTCTGGAAAAAGGTGCATCATACGAAGCCATCTGTGCAGCCATGAAAGAAGCTTCTGAAGGTGAATTAAAAGGTGTTCTTGGTTATACTGAAGAATCAGTGGTATCAAACGACTTCCTTGGTGAATCATGTACTTCATTCTTTGATGCAGGTGCCGGAATTGGACTGAATGATAATTTCGTAAAAGTGGTTTCGTGGTACGATAACGAATGGGGATACTCACTTAAAGTTGTGGAATTGATCGAATACATGGATTCAGTAAAATAATTTACTATATATATATGGTATAAAAAAGGCTGCCGCGAGGCGGTCTTTTTTATTTATTCATACCGAAGTGATTCGATGGGATCGAGACGGGCGGCTTTTTGAGCAGGGTAATATCCCGAAATAATTCCAACAAGAAAACACAATACTACGCCAACAATTATCCACATCCAGGGAATAATAAATGAAGAGCCAATAAGTACTGAAACCAAATTTCCCACAAATATACCAACGATAATTCCTAGTATTCCGCCAATTTGCCCAATAACAATGGCTTCAATTAAAAATTGCTGCCGAACAAGCGAACTTTTAGCCCCAATAGCCTTTCTCACTCCAATTTCCCGGGTACGCTCAGTAACTGAAACCAACATAATGTTCATTAATCCCACTGCCGCACCAAAAAGAGTAATCAAACCAATAATGGTTGCAACAAGTGTAATATTCCTTATATTATCGAGTAAAATATTCACCAGATTATCACTCTTTTCAATATTAAAATCGGATTCGTCCAAGGGATTAAGACCACGAACATTTCTGAAAACCGCTTCGGCCTGTCCAATGGCCACATCCAGCATTTCGGCACGGGGGACCATCACCTGTACATTAAAATTCATGTTTGGTCGTGAAAAATAATTCCGCGTATTGGTATATGGAATAAAACAAACCAAATCATTACTAATTCCCATTCCGCTCCCTTTACTTTTAAGTGTACCAATAACTTTATATTTTCCGCTCCCAATACTAATTACCTTTTGTAAAGGATCTTCGTTGTTTTTAAAAAATAGTTTAACCAAATCGTTACCCAACAAAACCACAGCACGCCCACCTGCAATTTCTGAATCGTTAAAACTCCTTCCTTTGTTAATTTCAAATCCTGCCGTTTGAAGATAATCCTCATCAATTCCTCTTACATTAACATTCGGATTGGTTTTTTGAGTTCCATATTTAATGGTGGCATTGCCCGATGCATTTACCGAAATAGCAGTAATTGCCGGAAATTCGAATTGCTCTTTAAAGGCTTTCGCCTGGTAATAAGAGATGTAAGAGTAATTTCTAGACCGGTATTGTTGGTTTCCCACCTGAACCCGCATTCCCCTGCTTGTAAGCGTAAACGTATTTGCCCCCATAAATGTAAATTCTTTTGTTATTGAATTTTTTATAGAGTCGATGGCAGTTAAAATTCCTATTAATGCTGTTATCCCTACGGCAATTATTAAAACAGTCAGTACCGAACGAAGCAGATTTGAACGTACAGATTGCAATGCAATTCTCACATTTTCAGCGAATAATGTCGATTTCCGCATTTTTTATATTTTTCTGAAAGTTGAAAAATTCTATATATTAACTCCTAATTAGTTACGTAAAAACAAAGAATATTACACTTCGCTAATTTTACCTAAAACAGAAAAAATCTGACGAACAGATGACGGAATTGTTCGATAATTTCCTAGTCTTAGTGTTTTTTAACATTTTTTAAAAGGCAAAAAAAATGGCCTCTTTCATCCTTGGGCATAAACTTTAAAGATTACAAAACATGTTATGAATCAGTTTTTTGGAACAGAATAGGAAAAGCTTATAAAGTCAAATAAAGAACTTCTTATCAATTTTATCGAAGAACGACAACAATTACAACTTGCTTTTTGAATGAAAAGGTTTTTAAATTTGAACTCGAAATTACGTTCAAAGTTATGATTTATAATTTTAGAATTACTTCATCGGAATCCAAAAACTTCCTTTTAAAAATGGAAGCAGACGGAGAACATTCATTTTTCGATTTGCACACAATCATACAAAAGAGCGTTGGTTTTGAAACGCACCAGCTGGCTTCCTTTTTTATTCCCGACCAAAAAGGAAGGAAACAGAAAGAAGTGTCGATGTTAGATTTAGGACTTAACGGAGGCATTTATTACATTATGCAGAAAACAAAACTTTCTGACTTAATTCAATCAAAAGCGCGTCAAATTATTTACACTTTTGATTTTATAAACGACAGATCATTGTATATAGAACTAACTGGTATTGTTATGGAAAAAAATCTCAGAGAACCATTTGTCACTCTGATACAGGGTGAAGCCCCGGTGCAGGTTCTGGGTGATGAACCACCTGTACTGGATTCAGCCAAACTTCAGGAAGAAGAGGTTTTGATGGATTTTGGCATTTTAGATGATTACACTGAACTTTACGGTGAAATGGAAGACTTTTAGTATTCCACAGTGATTAATCAGAAAAAAATTTCAGACTGTTCAATTCATTTTGGGCAGTCTTTTTTTTGCACTTAATTTGCAGTGCAAACAGTTTAAAATGACAAAACACCTGATAATAATTACCGGCCCTACAGCAATAGGAAAAACCCGAGTGGCCATTAAAACCGCATATTTTTTAAATACCGAAATTGTTTCGGCCGATTCGCGCCAAATCTACAGGGAGTTAAGCATTGGCACTGCCGTTCCTTCAGCGGCCGAATTGAATTCGATAAAGCATCATTTTATACACTCCCACTCTATTCATGATAATTACAATGCCAGCCGTTACGAAACGGAAGCAATGGAATTGCTTGAGAAATTGTTTAAAAAATACAATACGGTTGTATTAACCGGCGGTTCAATGTTATATATTGATGCGGTTTGCAAAGGTATTGACATTATGCCCGATGTTGATCCGGAACTTCGGCAAAATCTGAAAACCAAATTAAATGATGAAGGAATTGAAAGTGTGCGGTTTCAACTCAAACAACTTGACCCTGAATACTACAAACAAGTTGACTTGAAAAATCCGGCACGAATTGTTCATGCATTGGAAATTTGCCTGATGACTGGAAAGCCTTATTCATCCTTTCGAACCTCATTCAATAAAAAAAGGCCATTTTCAGTAACTAAAATCGGGCTGGATTGCAATCGGGCTGAACTTCACCAGCGTATTAACCGGCGGGTTGATGAAATGATTGAAGCCGGATTGGAAAAGGAGGCGCGCGGCGTTTATCCGTTTAAACACCTGAATTCTTTGAACACCGTTGGTTACCGCGAGTTTTTTGCCCATTTTAACGGCGAAATTTCTAAAGAAAAAGCCGTTGAACTGATTAAACGAAACTCACGCCGTTACGCACGCAAACAACTCACCTGGTTCAGAAAAGATGCTGAGATGAATTGGTTCCATCCACAGGATTCAGAAAAAGTTATCGAATTCATTCAAAACAAAATTGAAAAAATATGAATGCTCCAGGCAATTTTATTATAAGGGTTTACGGCATTGTTTTAAGCAAAAAAGAAGAAGTACTGGTGACTGATGAATTTCAGGTTGGCATGAAAATGACCAAATTTCCGGGAGGCGGACTACATTTTGGTGAAGGCACCATAGAATGTTTGCAGCGGGAATTCATAGAAGAATGTAACGGACAGGAAATTGAAAACATTCGCCATTTTTACACCACCGATTTTTACCAGAAAGCTTTGTTTTACGAAAATCACCAGCTAATAAGTATTTATTACCTGGTCGATTTAAAAACTCCGCTTAAGTTTACGATTTCACAAAAACCTTTCGATTTTGAAAAAATGGAAAACGGAAACCAAAGTTTCAGGTGGGTGAAATTAAAAGATTTAAAAATAGACGATTTATCGTTCCCTATTGATAAATTTGTTGCGAAAGAAATAAAAATGCGGCATTTATGAAGATTACCATTCTCGGCCCGGCACACCCGTTAAGAGGAGGAATAGCAGCCTTGAACGAGCGACTGGCAAAACAGCTTGTTTCAGAAGGCCATGAAGTAAACATTGTTTCATTTTCACTGCAGTATCCCAAATTATTGTTCCCCGGAAAAACACAGTACTCCGAAGATGAGGTGATTTTTAATTTCCCGGTAGCACAAGAAGTAAATTCGGTTAATCCGTTTAACTGGTTAAAAACAGGTAAAAAATTAAGGCTGGCAAAACCCGATTTACTCATCGTGAGATTTTGGCTTCCTTTTATGGCCATGAGCCTGGGCACTATTTGCAAACAGGTTAAAAAGAATGGTCACACAAAAGTAATTTCCATTGTCGACAATATTATTCCGCACGAAAAAAGGCCGGGCGACAAATTCCTGAGCAACTATTTCGTAAAAAATGCAGATGGATTTATAGCCATGTCAAAACGGGTTTTAACTGATCTTGAGCTGTTCGACACCGGTAAACCAAAATTATTTACACCCCACCCCATTTACGATCATTACGGAACAATTGAACCCCGGGAAACTGCAATTCGGAAACTTAATCTGGACAATCAATATCAGTATGTTTTATTCTTCGGATTTATAAGAGATTACAAGGGGTTGGATTTACTTCTGGAGGCTTTCGCCGATGAATTTTTTACCCAAAACAAAATTAAGCTGATAGTTGCCGGAGAATTTTATACAGACGAAACCAAATACCTGAAACTAATTGAAAATCTAAACTTAAGCGACCGGGTAGTTTTAAGAACCGAATACATACCAAATTCAGAAGTAGAAAATTATTTCAATGCTGCCAGTATTATTGCACAACCTTACAAATCGGCAACTCAAAGCGGAGTTACACAAATTGGTTATCATTTTAACAAACCCATGCTTGTGACCAATGTTGGCGGGCTTTCAGAAATTATTCCGCACGGCAAGGCAGGTTATGTTGTGCCGCCTGCTGCAGAAAATATCAGAGAAGCGCTCATTGATTTTTTTGAAAACCACCGGGCAGAAAATTTTGTTCAGCAAGTAAAAAAAGAAAAGGAAAGGTTCTCCTGGGATAAAATGACAAACACAATTTATAAATTGGCTGAAATTTTGTAGTTAGAGTAAAACAACCAGAATTAAATATGAGTTAACAACTTCATTTTTTTCGGTTATTCGTAACAGAATATTCAAAAAATTAAAAACTTTGAGAAAGTAAACAGAGAGAGCGAGTTTCAAAAATAACATTTAATAAACAGACAGTTGCAGCATTTCAACAAGGCAGAAATACGACAAATTGAAGACCGTTACCAGGATTTTCTGAAAGCCATTCAGGTTAAATTTGATGAAGAACGGTTGGCACGAATCGAAAAAGCATTCCGGTTTGCCAATGCTGCTCATGACGGAATTAAACGAAAATCAGGTGAGCCATATATAATCCATCCCATTGCAGTTGCCCGAATTGTTGCCATAGATTTAGGACTTGGCGCCACCTCTATTTGCGCAGCAATTTTGCACGATGTAGTAGAAGATACGGAGTATTCCATAAACGATATTGAAAATATGTTTGGTGAAAAAGTGGGCCGAATTGTTGATGGCCTGACCAAACTCTCGGGCGATTTCGATTCCAGGCAAGCCCTTACACTCAAAAAAATGCTGATGACTCTATCAGACGATATTCGGATTATCCTTATAAAAATTGCCGACCGACTTCACAATATGCAAACCCTCGATTCCATGCCAGCACATAAAAAAATAAAAATTGCCGGAGAAACGCTCTATCTTTATGTGCCGCTGGCTCACCGGCTGGGCCTTTACGCCATTAAAAATGAACTGGAAGAACTTAGTTTTAAACACAAACACCCCGAAGAATACAACAAAATTCTGTTAATGTTGCACAACCAGGAAGAAACACGAAACTACCTGGTAAACGAATTTATACGGCCAATTAAAGAAAAATTAGAGGAAGAAAAAATTGAAAGTACCGTTTCAAACCGGCTGAAATCGACTTACTCCATTTGGCAAAAAATGCAAAAGAAAGGAGTCACCTTCAATGAAATTTATGATATTCTTGCCGTACGAATTGTTATAAAAGCCAAACCCGGAATTTCAGAAAAACGCCAGTGTTTCGATGTTTTATCGCTCGTTACTGATATTTACAAACCCCGGCCCGACCGTATTCGCGACTGGATTACCTTGCCCAAGGCAAACGGTTACGAATCGTTGCATGTTACCGTAATGGGCCCTCAGGGAAAATGGGTTGAAATACAAATTCGTACCGAACGAATGGACGAAGTTGCCGAATACGGTTTTGCAGCACATTACCGATATAAAGATATCAGTACATTTGAAAATGAACTGGACACCTGGATTGAACGTATCCGCGAACATTTGCGATCTCCCGATTCAGATGCGTTCGAATTCCTCGACGATTTTAAGCTAAATCTTTATGCATCAGAAATTAATTTGTTTACCCCAAAAGGCGACATGGTTTCTTTGCCACAAGGCTCAACAGTTATTGATTTAGCCTACGAAATCCATACCGATTTGGGTAACAAATGCATCGGAGCAAAAATTAATTTTAAACTGGTACCTATCAGCCATGTGCTTGAAAATGGTGATCAGGTTGAAATTCTTACATCCGAAAAACAAACTCCCAAACTGGAATGGTTAAAATTTGCCACCACGGCAAAAGCCAGATCAAAAATTAAAGATGCCTTTAAACTGGAAAAGAAAAAACATATTGACAAGGGCAAAGAGATGGTTGAAGAGGCGCTTAAAGTAGTTAAAGCACCAATGACTTCAAATAATCTCAAAAAAATTATTGCCCATTTCAATTTAAATAACAAAGACCAACTTTATTCTGAAGTTGGAATGGGATTTCTTGAACTCGATAACCTGGATGAAGTTCTCGGAAGAAAATCGCCAAACAAACTGGTGAAATACTGGAATATTACATTCAGCCGGAAAAAGAAAGAAGAAACAGATGAAACTGAAATTGAAACTGAAACACAAAAAAAGCCAAATAAAATTGATAAAAGAAAAACGTTTCTTTTGAAAGAAGCCCAGGATAATGTGAACTTTTCGCTCGCAAAATGCTGTAATCCCATCCCTGGCGACAAGGTAATTGGCTACCTTTCCACCGACGACCATGTCATTATTCACAAAACAGGGTGCAAAGAAGTGGAAAAATTCCTTTCAAGCCACGGTAACCGAATTATTGCGGTAGAATGGACAAAATTCAAAAAACAGTCCTACCTCACACGATTACGGCTCGAGGGTTTCGATCGCCTTGGAATTGTTAATGAAGTAACCAACGTAATTTCAAAACAGCACAGTATAAACATGCGCTCAGTTCAGTTCGACACCCACGAAGGTATTTTTGAAGGTGATCTATTTCTTTACATCCACAATGCTGACGACCTGCACCACCTGATTGCACGGCTCGAAAAAATAAAAGGAATAGACCGGGTTTCGCGAGATGAGAACCTATATGAATAATTTTTATTTAGTCTTAATAATCAAAAAATTATTTCTATTTTTGGTGCTTGTTTTAAAAGGGTTGAAGTATGAATAACCATAAAACCAGGGAAACTGTAAGAAACATGTTTACTGAATACCTGGAGAAAAACGGGCATAGGAAAACACCGGAGAGATTTGCCATACTTGACGAAATTTATTCGCGGGACGGGCATTTCGACATTGAATCGTTATACATTTCAATGAAAAACAAAAAATACCGGGTGAGCCGCGCTACACTGTACAATACCATTGATTTACTGCTTGAATGTAAACTGGTTGTAAAGCACCAGTTTGGAAAAAATATTGCCCAGTTCGAAAAAGCTTTCGCCACAATGCAACACGACCACCTTATTGACACATCAAACGGGAAAGTGGTTGAATTTTTTGATCCCCGGATAAGGGAAATTATTGAAGATGCATGTATAAAAAATAATTTTAAACTGAGTCACCATACGCTATACATTTATGGCCAGGCCATAAAAAACAACTAACCGTTTTCATGCATCAATTTTTTCAATGTACTCTGCTGCAACTTCCGTATCAACATTATCACATTTAATTGCTTTGGCAACGATTTTGGAACCCGCCATAATAATGATGCGCGTGTGCATTAAGGATTTTATTGTTGCTCGTTTCACATTATCATTTTATAAAATAACTTTCTGTTGAAATCTTTTTTGTCAGGCCAAACAAAAATATTCGTAATTTTAAACGCTTATTTGAGTCACCGTGAAAACATTTCCCTAAGGAAAATATTTTCACGGTTTCATTTGTAAAATAAAATTGAAAAATGAAAGCAGACGTTTTGTTAGGCCTGCAATGGGGCGACGAAGGAAAGGGAAAAGTTGTAGATGTATTAACACCCAAATATGATGTGATTACCCGTTTTCAGGGTGGGCCAAATGCCGGCCACACACTGGAATTCAACAACATAAAACAGGTATTGCATACCATTCCCTCAGGTATTTTCCGCGAGAATAAAATCAATATTATTGGGAATGGGGTGGTGATTGATCCCATCGTTTTTAAAAAAGAAATCGATTCTATTAAGAAACTTGGATTCGACCTTTCCAAGAACCTTTACATTTCTAAAAAAGCCCACCTTATTTTGCCAACCCACCGAATTCTGGATGCAGCTTCGGAACAGAAAAAAGGCAAAACAAAAATTGGCTCAACACTTAAAGGAATAGGGCCAACCTATAAAGATAAGATTGGCCGGGAGGGCCTTCGTGTTGGAGATTTACTGCACAACTTCCAATCAAAATACCAGGAACGTACTGATAACCACAAAACTATGCTCTCGGATTTCTTCCATTACGATTATAAACAAATTCTTGCTGAATGTGAACAGGATTGGTTTGAAGGCGTGGAAGTTTTAAAGTCATTCCAGATTGTGGATACGGAACACTTCATTAACAACTTACTAAAAAAAGGCAAAACTGTTCTGGCCGAAGGTGCACAAGGTACATTGCTCGACATTGATTTTGGATCTTATCCTTTTGTGACCAGCTCCAACACCATTTGCGCCGGCGCATGCACCGGACTCGGGCTGGCCCCTCAAAAAATAGGAAAAGTATATGGCATTTTTAAAGCGTATTGCACACGCGTTGGAATGGGACCATTTCCAACTGAACTGCATGACGAAACCGGAACAAAACTGCGCGATGCCGGAAATGAATACGGATCAACAACAGGAAGGCCCCGCCGTTGCGGATGGCTTGATTTGGTTGCCTTGAAATATTCCGTAATGCTGAACGGTGTAACCGAGCTAATTATGATGAAAGCCGATGTGCTTGACTCATTTGAACTGATAAAAATTTGTATCGGTTACGAAATTGACGGAGAAGTGGTGGAACATTTTCCGTTTGAACTGAACGACGATGTAAAACCCGTTTTTGTTGAGTTACCTGGATGGGAAACCGACCTCACAAAAATTAAAACCCAGGATGAATTTCCGGAACAACTCAACAACTATATCAGTTTTATTGAGGATGAAATGGGCATTCCGGTTTCCATCGCATCGGTTGGCCCCAAAAGGGAGCAGACTATTTTCATGAGAAAGGAATAAAATATTTCCTTGCTAAAAATGTACCTTAACCCTCTTTTATTGCCGGATATCTTCGTTATCTTTAAGCATTCGAAAACAATTTATTTTCATTATGCCATTTTTTTCAAATCATTGGGGACTTTACACCGATTTTTATGAGCTCACAATGGCTCAAGGTTATTTCTTTTGCGGAAAAAAAGATGATACGGCAACGTTCAACTATTTTTTTCGCACCAACCCTTTTCAGGGAGGATTTACCGTTTTTGCAGGCCTGCAGGATTTTCTTGGATTGCTTTCCAGCTTTTCCTTTTCAGGTTCTGATATTGAATATTTAAAAGAAAAGGGATTTAAACCGGAATTTTTGAAATACCTGAAAAGTTTTCGTTTTTCGGGGAATATACTTGGCATGCAGGAAGGTGAAATTGCATTTCCCAACGAGCCTGTTCTTCAGGTAGAGGGAAATGTAATTGAATGTCAACTCATTGAAAGTATGTTGCTAAATATTCTTAATTTTGAATCGCTGATTGCCACCAAAGCATTTCGGATAAAAATGGTTGCCGGAGATAAAATGTTTGCTGATTTTGGATTGCGGCGTGCCCAGGGATTGGGAGCGTTGCACGCCAGTTGGGCTGCTATTATTGGTGGTGCCTCCTCCACGTCAAATGTAATGGCCGGTAAAATTTTCGATATTCCGGTTAGCGGCACACAAGCTCATTCATGGATTCAAAGCTTCGACAGTGAATTAGAAGCATTCAGGGCTTATGCCAAAATTCATCCTGAAAATACAGTTTTGTTGGTGGACACTTATGATACACTCAAATCAGGCATTCCAAATGCCATTCAGGTGGCAAAAGAAATGGAAAAAGAAGGCCACCGGTTAAAAGCCATTCGCCTTGACAGTGGCGACCTTGCTTACCTGAGTAAAAGGTCCCGCAGAATGCTTGATGAAGCCAATCTGGAATATATAAAAATTATCGCTTCGAACCAGTTAAACGAGCACGTGGTAAAAAGTTTGCTGAAAGACCAGGAAGCACCCATTGATGGGTTTGGCATTGGAACTGAACTAATTACCGGGAAAAATGATGCTGCACTGGATGGTGTTTACAAACTTTCTGAAATTAATAACAAGCCAAGAATGAAACTTTCAGAAAATATTGAAAAAGTTACACTTCCGGGTAAAAAACAGGTTTACAGGTGTTTCGACCATGACGGGACTTTTTACAGGGATGCCATTTTTCTGGCCGGTGAAAATCCTGATAAGGCAAAATTTATCTATCATCCCATTTATCCGGAAAGGAAAACACAAATTGATACTTTGGAAAAAGAATCCTTGCTTCAAATGGCCGTAAAAAATGGCGAAATATTTTTAGAACGGAAAAATGCAGACGAGATCCATCAATACCTTTTAAAAAGAGCAGCCTTGCTTCCTGAGGAGCATAAACGATTTATCAGTCCGCATATATACAAAGTTGGAATTTCGGAAAAACTAATGGTTACACGGAACACACTGGCAAATGAATTAAAATGAAAAACATCGATCAAAAATATATGACAGAAATAATTCGGCCTACAATGGTTATTGATAAAGACATTTGCTTGCACAATATTGAAAAAATGGCGCAAAAAGCAAAGGATTATCAAATGCGTTTCAGACCACATTTCAAAACGCACCAGTCGGCTGAAATTGGCGACTGGTTTCGGATTTATGGAGTAGAAGCCATTACCGTTTCGTCGGTTCAAATGGCGGAATATTTTGCTCAACACGGCTGGAACGATATAACAATTGCTTTCCCGATAAATATTCTTGAAATTGATATAATTAATCGGCTGGCAACTAAAATAAAACTGAACGTATTGTTAGAAAATAAAGAAGCTGCAGCAGTTCTGGCCAAAAAAGCAACCCGCAAAATCGGAGTTTTTCTGAAAATTGA
>JAZBNQ010000090.1:0-7715 GCA_036350775.1 Mariniphaga sp. | reverse complement strand
GCGTTGCACTTTTTTTCATAAGGTTTAAAAATTTTGATTAAAAAATAGAATTAATTATTCACAAAAATAAAAGCTTATTTTATGTTAAAACTTTTAAGAAATGACCATTGGTGCTAATTGGATTTTTTCATAGGCTGCCTGTTTTGATCGTTTCATTCATGGTTCAATCATCACATCCAAAAAAACATTTTTTTCAGGTTGAAGAAATATTTTATATCTTCATAACTTCTGTTTAAATAAGTTTCCCTTATCGTTAACGTATCAAAAGTAAAAAAAGAATCAGGAGTACTATATATTTCCCTTAATGTTTAACAACATCAATTCATCAATATATAACTTACAAATATCTATGGTTATATTTCTTATTCTATATACTATTTTATTTTAAGCTTTTGTTTAAAAAATTCGAATAAAAGGATTAATAAATAATTCCTGACATAAATACATCCATTTATTTTTAGGCAGGGCATAAAAAAAACGGAGTTCCCTGTTTTAGAAAACTCCGTTTTAGCTTGAAATTATATTTTTGGTTCCCACCCGGGTTCATATTCGCGGCCCCACAATTTCATGGCTTCGCGGTCGAACATCCGGCCGGTTTTGTCGTCAATATCGAATCCCTTTCCAATGCGGTAAGCTATATTGGAATAGTGTACCATAGCCATACTAATACTGGCATCATCAATGGGTGCGGTAAGTTTTGCTTTCCCCCTTATGGTTTCAAAGAAATTAATCACATGAGTGGTTGTCATGTCTCCTCCGCCGCCAAGGGCAGTGCCCGCTTCGGCAGAACCGGATTTAACTTCTTTGATAACTTTTCCACCTCTGTCGGTTAAAATATATTTACCCCGGTCAACAAATACAGTTCCTTCGCTTCCATAAATGATGGTACCCCGGTCGCCGCCATAGGTATCATATCCATTTCGGCTTTTGCCATCCCACTGTACAATTTTATCACCGGCGAAACGGAAGGTGGCTTCCATAGTATCGTACATTTCCCAGCCATCGTTTATAAAATGACGTTTTGCCGCTTCCACGTCCACCCGAAGAGGAAGGTCAACGCCCAATGCCCAGCGTGCCACATCAAGCTCGTGGGTGGCATTGTTGCCTGCTTCCGCAGTTCCGTAATCCCAGCCATACCAGTGCCAGTTGTAATCCCATGTTTCCTCGGTGTAACTGCGGCGCGGAGCTGGTCCCTGGAAAAGTTCCCAGTCGAGTCCGGTTGGAACAGATGCCTTCTTTTGTAACGGAACCTCACCTCTTTTGTTGGTATAAAGTGCCAAAGCTTTGTATGGCGTTCCAATTACACCGTTATGAATTTCCCGTATTATTTCGATGGTATGATCGGATGAACGCTGCTGGTTACCCATTTGAACTACTTTGTTCAGCTTTTTTGAAGCTTCAACCAGGATTTCATTTTCAAACATATTGTGGCTGCAAGGTTTTTCAACATACACATGTTTTCCACCCTTCATAGCCATAACTGAACCCGGAGTGTGCCAATGGTCTGGCGTGGCGTTAATCAAAACATCCACTTTCGGATCGTCAATCACTTTCCGGATATCGTTTTCCAGCTTTGGTTTATAATCAATTCGTTTTGAAAAATTCTGCAACGCCCTTTCACGCTGTTTTTCCATCACATCGCATAAATAAACCAGTTCCACATTCGCTTCTTTGTGAGCGATTGGAGCATAAAAAGCACCCAATCTGCGGCCTAAACCTGCAATGGCTACATTTAACCTGTCGTTGGCGCCGATAATGCGGCTATAACTTTTAGCAGACATGCCCATAGCCGATCCGCCAACTGCGATTCCGGCTGCTCCTGCTGTCATTTTTTTAAGAAACTCTCTTCTGTTTGCACTCATAATCTGTATTCTTTGTTAATCTTTAATTCCGAATTTTTATTCAAGTTTAATACTTTCTTATTTTGTCCAAATGACAAGTGACTGTTGACGGATGACCTATAGCCTGAAACCTGCAACATGTAACCTGTAACTTGATTTACAACATCGCCATTACCCCTTTGGTATAACCAAACGATTCCATCATTCCAGGCAGCGGATCATCGGCTTCGGCCTCGTATTCAAGAGCCAGAGTTCCTTTGTAACCCATATCCACCACGGTTTTCATAAACGATGGAAAATCAATTACTCCCCGTCCGATGATACAGGTTTTTCCTTCGGCCTCCGCCGCTGTAACATCCTTAATGTGAATGTCGAGCACACGGTCGAAAAAATCTTTTACATCCTGTTCCGGGTCGCGGTTAATGCGTTTTGTATGGCCGATATCAATACACAATCCCATCCGCTTGTCCATGTTTTTAATGAGGGTGTAGGCACTTTCGGCACTGGGATACAGTTTGTCGCCCGGGCCGTGGTTGTGAATGGCCAGTTTAATGTCGTATTGTTTTACTTTTCCTTCCACATATTCCAGCAGTTCATGATTGGGTACGCCCACAATCATTTCCATTCCGGCGGTTTTCGCGTATTCAAATGCCCGGTCAACATCTTCTTTTGATCGCATGTAAACCACTCCGGCACCGTAAAGAGTCACTCCTTTTTTCTTACAAAGCTCCACCGTTTTTTTAATGGTTTCGTTGTCGGAATCGAGCGGCAGGTGCATGTCTTTAAACGTAATGCGGTTCACTCCGCAGCGTACCGTCATGTCGAGTGCTTCTTCGGTGGGAAACTTTCGCAATGTGTAAGATGCGACACCAAGTTGAATATTACCCTTGCCCATTTTTACTTCAGCATTACCTGCAGCGGCATTTGCCAGTCCGGGAAGTGCTGCAGCAGCCATCCCAATTCCAGCAGTTTTTAAAAAATTTCTTCTGTTTGTCATTATTGTATTTCTCTTATTTTAATACTTCTGAAATGCACTTCATCGTTGTGATCCTGGATATGGATCGGACTTTTTTCAGCCATTCCGAAACCTTCCCTTTCTGCAAATTTACTGGCAGCAACCAGCTTGTTAAATTCTTCACTTCCGCGGGTAAATTCCACTACTTTACGACCATTCAGCCAGTGTTCTGCTTTGTTGTCGGGATAAAGAACAATGCGTCCGCGGTTCCATTCGCCGGGCCCGTTCACAAAGCGGCTTTGTTTTTCAGCCGGAATTAAATCGTACAGCGAGGCGAGTGTGCGGTTTCCATTAATTCCGTTTTTGGCATCCGGATGTTTTTCATCATCAAGAATCTGATATTCGAGCCCAACTGAAGGACCGTTGTTTCCAAGGCCGTATTTAATTCCGCTATTTGCGCCTTCGGTAAACATAAAATCGAATTTCAATTCAAACGGACCGAACTTTTCTTTGGTTTCGATGCTTCCGCCCTCTCCACCGGGAAGAACAACTAACTCCCCGTCTTTTACCTGCCATCCTTCTTCCGGGAATTCATCGCCTTCAACACTTTTAAACTGGTCTGCAGACTGGCCATCGAACAACAATTTGAATCCTTGCTCCTGTTCAGCAGTACTCAGGTTGTTGGGCAGCATATTCACCACGTAAATGCCTTCGTTTGGAGAAAGCTCCAGGTTTTCGGTTTTAATGCGGATGTTTCGCCATTTGATTTGCCTGTTTGCCATTGCTTCATCGCGGATGGAATGTACCTGCAGAGCAATAAAACCTTTTGGCGTCATATCGTCGAGGAGATGAGCCACGGGAACACCGTTGAGCCAGGTTTTAATGGAAGGCCCAATGCATTCGATGCGATAGTGATTCCACTCGCCGGATTTAAATGCAGATTTTGCATCCGGATTTAAATCAACCGGGTAGAGCCAGCCACGACGGGCTTCATCATAAATACCGGCACTCCAGCCACGTTCGGAAGGATCCACTTCACACTGGTAGCCATGTACCCGGCCGTTATTATAATCCGGCAGGCTTTGGCTTCGGAACTGCATGCCCGAATTGAAATCGTCAACCAGTAACATTTCGAGCTCAAGCACGAAATCACCGTACTCCTGTTCAGTACATAAAAACGAGTTGGGTGTGTTGGCCACTGTAGTACCCACAATCATGCCATCAACAGCTTCATACTTTGCTTCACCGTTCAGCTGTTTCCAACCGGTCAAATCTTTGCCGTTGAACAAATCTGTCCAACCGTCATCAGGCGCATTATTGCACCCATTTAATACCAAAACTGCCAGGAAAAACAAGAGAATCTTATTCATAATTTTAATTTTTAGTTTATTTTTCTTTCAAATCAAACTCCGTGTACGAACACGGTTTGTGCAAATTTAATTATTTTTCGGTTCGAATGGAGATGTTTCGCAACAGAAATTTAAATGAATTTATTCGATTCCCAGCAAATCGAACATAAACGCATATTCCAGGGCGGTATCCTTAATCCACTGAAAACGGCCCGAAGCGCCGCCATGCCCGTAATCCATGTTGATATGAAAGATGAGCGGATTGTCGTCGGTTTTCAGTTCGCGAAGTTTGGCCACCCACTTGGCGGGCTCCCAGTATTGCACCTGCGAATCGTGCAAGCCAGTTGTAACAAGGAGTGCCGGATATTCTTTGGCTTCCACGTTGTCGTAGGGCGAATAGGCAAGCATGTAGTGGTAGTATTTTTCGTTGTTCGGATTGCCCCACTCGTCGTATTCGCTGGTGGTAAGCGGAATGGTTTCGTCGAGCATGGTGGTAACCACATCCACAAACGGCACGTTGGCAATCATCCCTTTATAGAGGTCGGGACGCATATTCATGCAGGCGCCCATAAGCAAACCACCCGCACTGCCTCCTTTGGCAAAAAGTTTATCCTCGTTCGTATATCCTTCGTTTATGAGGTGCTGTGCACAATCGTTGAAGTCGGTGAAGGTGTTCATTTTGTTGAGGAGTTTTCCGTCCTCGTACCAGGCCCGGCCGTTAATCTGCCCACCCCGTATGTGGGCAATGGCATACACAAAACCGCGGTCGAGCAAAGGAAGTATCGGAAGCCGGAAGGTTGGATCCATAGTGTAACCGTAGGAACCATAGCCGTAAATCAGCGCCGGGTTTTTGCCGTCCTTTTGCAAGCCTTTCCGGTAAACCAGCGACATTGGAATTTTTGTTCCGTCGCCGGCCGTGGCATAAATGCGTTTGGTTTCGTAATTGGTTTTGTCGAAACCGCCCAGTACCTCTTCCTCTTTAAGCAGGGTTCGTTCTTTGGTATTCAAATTGAAATCGAAAACAGAGTTGGGTGTAGTAAGCGAAGTATAGCTGAAACGGAAAATTTCGGTGTCGAAATCGAGGTTCACATTGCTCCCAACAGTATAAATATCTTCGTCGAAATCAATGTAATATTCTCCATTTCCGCTCCAGGGCACTACCCGCAGTTGAGTAATCCCCTCCTTCCGCTCGGAAACTACCAGGTAATCTTTCAGAATTTCGAAACCGGAAAAATAAACATCGTCGCGGTGAGAGATTACTTCCTGCCAATTCTCTTTAGTGGTAGCCGTTACCGGTGTTTTCACCAGTTTAAAATTCAGGGCATCAAGGTTGGTTCGGATGTAAAAATCGTTGCCAAAATGATCCACCGAATATTCCAGTTCGCGCGTGCGGGGCTGAATGATTTTAAATTCACCGTTGGGGTTGCTGGCATCCAGAAAACGATACTCAGAAGTGAGCGTGCTTTCACTGCCAATTAATAAATATTTTTCCGACTTGGTTTTGTAAATGAACACCGAAAATGTTTCATCGTCTTCGTAAAAAACTTCTTCATCGTCCTCAAAAGGGGTGCCCAGTGTGTGTTTCATAATACGTTCGGAGCGCAACGTCACATCGTCTTTTAATACATAATACACCGTTTTGTTGTCGTTGGCCCAAACAATTCCTCCCGAAGTAAGCGGAATGGCATCTTCCAAAATTTCGCCGGTTTCCAGGTTTTTAAACCAGATGGTATATTTACGGCGGCTGACCGTATCCACACTGAATGCCAGCAGTTTATTGTCAGGACTGACAGCCGTGCCACCCAACTGGTAATATTCATAACCTTCGGCCATTTGGTTCACATCCAGCATAATTTCCTCATCGGCATCGAGCGAACCTTTTTTACGGCATACCAGAAAATATTCGGTTTCAGGAACGGTGCGGCTGTAATAATAGTAGCCGTTCTTTTTATACGGAACCGATTCATCTTCCTGCTTAATTTTCGATTTAATTTCTTCGAAGAGCTCATCCTGAACCTGCTCTGTATGCGCCATTACCTTCTCCTTGTATTCATTTTCAGCTTCCAGAAATTCAATCACTTCAGGATTTTCGCGTTCGCGCAACCAGTAATAATTATCCACGCGGGTATGTCCGTGTATCGTCAATTCCATTGGTATCTTTTTTGCTTCCGGCGGAGCGATATGCTCTTTCGGATTACATCCTGCCAAAAATAGAAAAACAACCAAAAGGTTTAAAATCAATCTTTTCATATGAGAACATTTTTTTAAAACTTAGCGAAAATACAATATTGCCTCAGATTTTCCGATATTTACCGCTCATTTTGATTAAAAAGAAATGGACAACCCGGTTGTTTTTGTAGTCGTTTATTTTGTTTTTGTTTTGTTGCTGGGCGTTTATTCCTGGTTCAAAATTAAAACGCCATCGGATTACTACGTGGCAGGCAAAAATGCAAAACTCATTCCGGTTTCAGGAAGTTTGCTGGCAACCATTTTGGGTGGTTCGGCCATTCTGGGAACCATCGAACTAAGCCAGAATGTAGGTTGGGCAGCGTTGTGGTTTTTGTTTTGCGCATCGTTCGGATTGTTTGTGCTGGCGCCGCTGGCCAAGTACGTGAGCCGCTATGGAAAATTTACGTTACCCGGTTTGCTGGGTCATTTTTTTGGCGAACGGGCACGGGTTATTTCGTCGCTGGTGATTCCGCTGGCGTGGCTGGGCATTGTGGGCGCACAAATTATTGCCGCTGCCAAAATCCTTGCCGGACTGGAAATCATTGGATATTCTGCCGCCGCAGTTTTGGCAGGTACGGTTTTTATTATATACACCCTGTTTGGAGGCCAGGTAAGCATTTTAAAAACCGATACACTCCAGTCGGTGCTTATTGTTGCCGGACTGGCTGCCCTCACCTTTTTTGCTGTCCGCACGCCCCATGCCGCCGCACTGCCTCCTTTAAAGACCGGCGCGTTATTTAACGAATCATTTTCGGGCCTGGATTTGCTGATTTTAGTCCTCACCTACTCGGTTACTTTTGTAGTGGGCCCCGACATTTATTCCCGCGTATTTTGCGCCAAAAATGAAAAAACAGCCACCCGCAGTGTACTGATTGTGGCCACTATTCTTATTCCCATTTCGTTTGGGCTGACTTACCTGGGCGTTTACTCCAACGTTACCGGAAGCCGCGAGATTATGTCGTTTGCCCAGCATCTGCTGCCCAACTGGTTTTACGGGCTGTTTATTGCGGCATTGCTTTCGGCGGTGATGTCGTCAGCAGATACTACATTGCTTACGTCATCGCTCATTCTCAGCGAACTTTTTCATGCAGACATGGAAGAAAAAAAGGCCTTCCGGCTCACCCGTATTTTGATTGTGGTTTTGGGCGTCCTGAGTATTGGAATCGCCCTTTTTGTAACTTCCATTTTACAGTCGCTGCTGCTGGCACTTACCTTTTTCTCAGGGGCATTTGTGGTGCCCATGCTGGCCGGATTGTTGAAATTAAAAGTTATAAAACCTCAACTCACCGTAGCCATTTTGCTTGGCGGGTTTGTTGCACTGACCGGCAAACTCATTAACCT
>JAZBNQ010000089.1:0-4167 GCA_036350775.1 Mariniphaga sp. | reverse complement strand
TTCCAGATAGGCTGAATCCCTGTTGTCTGCCAGTTGATGAAGTTGCTCCAGAATCCGGCTTTTCATTTCATTGGTGGCTTTATTGGTAAATGTAACGGCCAGAATATTGCGGTAGCTGAACTGATTTTTAATCAGGAGCAATATATATTCAGCCACCAGTTGAAAGGTTTTTCCCGAACCTGCGGATGCTTTATAAACTTTTAACATGAAATAGTTCTGAGTTTAAGGTTTAAAATTTCGGTCTAATAACCAGTTCCTTGCGTTATGTTAATCCGGGTTTCGATTTTAAAGTTTTTTGAAACGTTGTATTTAAGAAACATGGTAGAACCTCTGACATCAAAATTATTCATTCCCTGGTTAGGAAAAGGTGCTGAAAATATCGAATTGGCGCCAAAACTATAACCACCCAATGTAAAACGTTCATTAATCTGGTATGATGCCCCACTGAAAACAGTTTCGTCCCGTAAAAATGGGGAAGTGCCGATACCAAAGTGCCCGGGTGTCATAAATGCAAAAGTATTAAAATTCATATCTTTCGAATAGAATTCAAAATTCTGCCGTTTCAGCATTTCATTCTTAAAATTGAATTCTGGCAGCTGGATTGGCTCCATAAATTCTCCTATTGGAAGCGTTCCTGAAAGAAGTTGATAGTACATTAACTGGCGTTCAGCAGCAACTGCAGTTGAATCACTTACATCAATTAAAGGCATTAAAGGTTCCTGCGCATAGGAAAAAATAAAATAAAAAGTAAACCATATTAGAAAAAGTTTCTTCACAATCCTTCGTCCTCCTGAAATAATATTTCATCAAAATTATAAATAATTAGAAAAGAAAAAAGTTCAGTATTGGAAGAAATCAAGAATAATAAAATTTTGGCGAAATGGGATGTAAAGAGGATTTTCAATAAAAACCTTAAAAATGCTTCTTAAAAAATTATTACATTTGCCGCCAATTAAAAAAACATGGCATGTTAACCATTAAATCTTTTTACAAAAGCAAAATTAGTTTGCTTTTTTTAATATTTATATTCGCGGCTTCATGCAGTACGCCACTTAATGAATTAATTTACATGAACGGAGTTGAACCTGGCGTTACTTATTCAAACGGGCCAATTCCTGAGGAGTACAGAATACGTTCCAACGATCAGCTTTTCATTCAAGTGATTAGTGATGATCCTATGAATGCCGCATTCCTGAACCTTACAAACACGCAGGTTTCAATGGGGTCGATGGGAAGCTCGGCCAACAGCCTTGAGCTGATTACCTACCTTGTTGACGAAGAAGGATACATTTCTTACCCGCAATTGGGCAACATTCCGGTTGAAGACAAAACCGTTTCAGAAGTAAGAGATATTGTTCAGCAAAAAGTAGATATTTATCTTGAAAGTGCCTCTGTTTTTGTAAAACTGGTAAACCGAAATATTACAGTTTTAGGCGAAGTAAAACAACCCGGGCAAAAACTGATGGTTAAAAACCAGTTAACAATTTTTGAAGCTTTGGGAACAGCAGGCGACATTACTGATTACGGCAACCGGCAAACCGTAAAACTAATTCGTGAATTGCCAGATGGGAAACATGTGGCTCAGTTAAACCTTACAGATCCAAATATTATCTATTCGCCGTATTATTATGTTTTGCCACACGATATTGTTTATGTAGAACACAGCACTAAAGTTTACGGTGCTAAAAACCTGCCTTATTCGGCACCTTTAAGCATCACTGCATCAGTAATTTCATTAGGCTTGTTAATATTAAATCTTTTCCAATAATGACCCAGACAGAAATTAATAGCAATAACAGGAATATAGTTCAACCACAAGACGACGATAGCATTGACCTGAGAAAACTGATTTTTAAGTTTTTGCGCAACTGGTATTGGTTTGTGCTTGCCGTACTTATTACTGTTGGCCTTGCTTTTTTATATAACCGTTACAAAACACCGGTTTATGAAATTAATGCTTCCATGCTTGTTGAAGAAGGAAAATCAACTTCTCCTTTGTCTGGTGCTTTGGGAGGACCACAGCAAAATATTTTTCAGGGATTAGGAGGCATGAACAGCATGCAGAACATTTATAACCAAATGGTTATTCTAAATTCAACCCCAATAGTTTCAAGAACACTGGATGAATTGGATTTTGAGCTTAGTTACTATGCTGTTGGCCGGGTTTCTGTTACAGAAAAATACAAGGAAGTTCCGTTTCAGGTAATTTGGGATGAAAATCACCCTCAAATAATCGAAGGAGATTTTGAGCTAACTATTTTTCCTGACGGGAAACTTCAAATCAGCATAAACGAAAAGGAAGCTATTGTTTACAATTACTTTGAAGATGAAGTTATTCGCAGAATTCCTGATTTTTCCTTTTCACGTGAAGTGGATGCCGGCTCCAAATTAACGTTAGATTATTGTTCATTTACCATTTTGCTGAACGAGCAATTTAATGCAGATGCTTTGAATAATTTTAGATTCAGGTTTCATTCGAAAAATTCGCTCGTAAAAAAATACAGGGATAATTTGGAAGTTACGATGCAAGATAAAGAAACTTCGATTTTAAACCTGACCCTCAGAGATTTAAATGTTAAGAAAGGTATTACCTTCCTGAACAAACTAACAGAGGTATATCAACTGGATAACCTGGAAAAAAAGAACGAGAATGCCAACCGTACTATTCAGTTTATTAGCTCCCAACTGGAAAGCATTTCCGATTCACTTAATGTGTCGGAAAACAGGATGGAATCATTCCAAAGCGAACATCAGGTGTTGGACATTTCCATGCAGTCGCAGCAGTTACTTGAGCAAATGCGCGACCTGGATCAGGAACGCGTGGCACTGGAAACCCAAAACAAATATTATCATTATCTGAGAGAATATATTACCACCAGTGCAAGCCAGGAGTTGGAAACCGTAATTGCACCCTCTGCCATGGGAATTCAGGATCCTTTATTGAACAGCCTGATTTTGCAATTAAATGAATTAATTACTGAAAAATCGAGCCAGACTTCCATCAGGCAAAATTCGCAACATCCAACCATTTTAAGGTTGAATGCGCAAATTGAAAGCGTAAAAAACTCGTTGCGGGAAAATGTAAATAACATAATTTCGCAATCGGATATGGCTTTGAACAACCTGAACCAGCGAATTCGCAGTTTTGAGGCACAGGTTAGAAGACTTCCTGCCACCGAAAGAAATTATGTGAACATTGAACGTAAATACAAATTAAACAACGAAACATACACTTTTCTGCTTCAAAAACTTTCGGAAGCTCAAATTGCCAAAGCATCAAACATCCCAGACAGCCAAATGATAGAAGAACCACAAATGCTTGGTACCGGACCTGTTGAACCAAAAACCATGATGATATATGCCATTGGGCTGTTGCTCGGTCTGGCTCTTCCGGCTGGAGGAATTATGCTATCAGACTTTTTCAATACCAGAATTGTTTCACAAGATGATATTGAATCGATTACAAAATTTCCTATTGTTGGTCATGTATTTCAAAACCAGAAGGAAGGCAAAAGTCGCACACTTGTTCTGGATAAACCCAATTCTCCTGCCAGTGAACCTTACCGTGCAATCAGAACCAAGTTAAATCTGATTACCAAGGGAAAACCAAATCCGGTTATTGCGGTCACTTCCACTTTCCCGAAAGAAGGAAAATCATACAATTCAATTAATATTGCTTCTTCATTTGCACTGATGCGAAAAAAAACGGTGTTGTTAGACCTTGACCTGCGCAATTCAAAACTGAAAGAAGAATTTAACCTGGATTCCGACTTGGGAGTGGTTAACTATATTATAGGAAAGGCTAACGTTGATGAAATTACTTTCAAAACCAAGCACCCGTATCTTAAACTAATTCCTGCGGGGCCCATCCCACCTAATCCGGCAGAAATGCTTACGGATGACAAAATGCTTAAATTATTGGGAGAACTTAAAGAAAAATACGACGTGATTGTAATTGACTCAGCTCCTGTTGGTTATGTGGCCGACCTTTTCCATCTCCACGATATTATTGATACGAACCTGTTTGTGGTGAGCCATAAGTACACACACAAAATGGCCCTGAAAACAGCGTTGGAAGAAGTTTCAAAACACCAGTTAAAAGGTGTTGGTATCATTGTAAACAATATAAAACTGGGCAAAAAGAATTACAGTTTTAGCGGGGGTTAC
>JAZBNQ010000088.1:0-10401 GCA_036350775.1 Mariniphaga sp. | reverse complement strand
TTTTTATTGGAAAAAAGCTGGTAAACCGTCCCTCCGAGCAGAAGGACTGTAATTACGATTCCTGCGATTTTTTTAATTGTTTTCATGACATTGTTTATTTCTGTTTTTCAAGTATTTCTCCATTTATTTTTTTAAGCCTGAGTTCCGCATTTTTTAGTTCGAACCGGGCATTGAGGTATTGCAATCGTGATTCAGTGAATTGATTTTCTGAAATGAGTAAATCGGTCAGATCGATCAATTGCTCCTGGTAAGCCAGCAAATTGGTTTTGTAATTTTCTTTGGCTGCTCCAACATTTCGTGCTTGTTTGCGCAAAACTTCCTGGCAGTTTTCATAATTTAGCCACGCCTCCTGAAATTCAGCATCGTGCATCAATTGGGTTTGTTCGCGCTGGTAATGAATTTGTTGCAATTCTACTTGCTTCATTTTTATCCGGTTTTGCCTGGAAAAACCGTCAAAAATGGGAACGCTCAACTGTAGTCCCACGATACCTGATTTAAAAAAACGATCTTCTCCGCCGTCAAAAAAATCAAACTGGTCGCGCATTCCCTGGTAATAGTGCTGTCCGAAAGCAGATAATGCCGGCAGGTAATTTTGCTTTTCCATTTTTAACTGCAGTTCGGCAGTTTTTACCTGTTTGTCGAGTAGCTGCAATTCAAGCCGGCGGTTTTCCTGAGTTTCTGAAAAAGTCGTTTTTTCTTCAAAATTCGGGATATCATCTGCCAGAAAAATTTGCAGGTCTGATGGAAGTCCGGTAAGTATTTTTAATAAATTTTTTTGCTGGTTGAGGTGTTCTTCCAGTCTTATCTTTTCAATTTCAAGGTTGCGGATATCAATGGCAACGCGGTTAACATCCACCTGCCGGGCAATGTCGTTTTTCTTTTGAAGGATAACAATGTCCTTTAACTTTTCAAGGTTTGCCAGGGTGGAATCAAAAGCTGCCAGTTGATTCCTTACCGAAAGACAGAGGTAATACAGCCGGGAAACCTGAAATGCCACCTCGTCTTTTTGCAATTCCAGATTAAGTTTTTGCAGTTCAATGATTTCAGAAACCAGCTTTAAACTGGTTAAGTAGCTCTGATTGTAAATCAACTGGTTGATTTTGAACCCGGAGTTCCAGTCGTATTTTGTACCAAATTCCACAGGAATATTTCCCGTTTGCCCGAATATTTCGCCTGGTACAATCATTTTGGGGATGGCGTAGTAATACGAAAAAGTGCTGTAACCTTCTATGTGAGGCAACAGCTTGCTCCGGCTTTCCTTTTCCTGGAAAACTGCTTTTTGTTTTTCAAGTGCTGCAATTTGAATGGTACGATTGTTTCTGATTGCCAGTTTTACCACCTCTGCTATTGAGAGCGTATCTTGCCTGCCAACCGCTTTCAGGGAGTTAGTGACAAATAATAAGCTGATTAATAATGTAAATGTTGTTTTTGTTTTCATGGCTTTTTGTATATTACATACCTACCGATAGGTATGTTTTTAGTGCAAATTTTTTTAAGTTTTTATAAGATTGTACATTCCGTTCCATAGCGTAAAAACTTCTCCGGTTACTTCCTCAACACGTCCTTCAGAAATTAAATGCATTCCAATCCCATCGTTTACACCGATAAACATTTTGGCCAGTTGCTGATCGCTCAGATGGGTACTTATTTCTTCAGCTTTCCTGGCGTTGCCAATCACTTCAACCCAGGTTTGGCGCTCTTTTTGGTGCATTTTATTGATTTCTTCGGCAAACCCGGGAAGAATCCTCAACGCATCAAAAGTAAGGCTGAAATAATTGACTCCTATTTTTCTTTCACTGGCATTCAGTTCCCGCTGAACCTGATCGATAAAGGCGGTCACTCGCTCCAAATAACCGATCATAAATTCTTTAAGATTATTTCTCGGTATTCCATCGTAAATTTGGTCACCGCCGCTGATAACAAAAAGATCAACCACCTCTCTGAATAGTTTTTCCTTCCCGGTAAAGTAGTGGTAAAAAGCACCTTTCGTCAGCCCCACTTTATCAACTATTTCTCTGAGTGATACTTCTTTGTATCCTTTCTGCAAAAAAAGGTTGAATGCAACCCGTACTATTTTATCTCTGCTATCCATATTTAAATATTAAAATACCTACCGTTCGGTATGTAAAATTAGATCATTCTTTTTAAACAGCAAAATTTTTTTTGAAATTTTTTGCAGGAATAATTATGAGTCCTTTTCTTTCAGGCTGTTATCTGAAGATTTCACCTCCAGCAAAAAACCACTGCCATGTACATTTTTGATTTCGATGTTGGGGTCGCCGGCCAGGTATTTACGCAGTTTGGTGACAAAAACGTCCATGCTGCGTGCCGTAAAATAGCCGTCTTCGCCCCATATTTTTCGCAGGGCAGTTTCGCGGGGAAGCAGTTCATTCATGTTTTGGCAAAGAAGTTTTAGTAATCCGGCCTCTTTTGGCGACAGTTTTTGCTGTTCACCACCACAAATTATTGTTCGTATTTTTGGATAAAACCGGTAAGTCCCTATTTCATAACTTTCTTTTTCTGAAATATTTTCAGGCCCTTTCCGGTTGAGGATGGCTTTTATTTTGCACAGCAACACTTCGGTGTCGAAAGGTTTGGTAATGTAATCGTCAGCGCCCACATTATATCCTTTCAGAATATCATCTTTCAGCGTTTTGGCCGTAAGAAAAACCAAAGGAATGTGTGCATCGGTTTTCCTGATTTGGCCAGCAATTGTAAATCCATCGGTGTGCGGGAGCATCACATCGAGAATGCAAATATTAAATTCACCATTTTTGAAACGTTCATAAGCAAAGCGGCCATGGTCCACCCAGGTTACTTCGAAGTCGTTTAATTCGAGGTACGATTTCAGTACCGCTCCGAAACTGAGGTCGTCTTCTACCAGGAAAATATGTTGTTTTTTGCTCATGCTCATTAAATTCCAATATTCAAGAAACAAATATCAAATCCCAAAAAATAATGAATTCCAATAATTAAATCTCAAAATTCTAAACGCCTACAAATTGTTTGGTTTTTGGTTTATGGTACGTTGGTTTTTATTTGACATTTGATAATTGTTATTTGTCATTTCTATTTTTATTGCCTTACAAAAGGTAAAAACACATCAAATTTACTTCCTTTTCCAGGCTCGCTTTCAACGGAGATGTTTCCACGATTGGCTTCCAGTACAGCTTTTACATAACTCAACCCCAGCCCAAATCCTTTTACATTATGGATATTCCCGCTGCTTTGCCGGTAAAACTTTTCAAATATTTTCGCCTGCACACTTTTACTCATTCCAATTCCATTATCCTGAACTAAAATTAAAATACCATTAGCCTTATTTTTTGTAGTGACTATAATATTGGGAGCTTCGGCAGAATATTTCATGGCATTATCCAGCAGATTGTATATTAAACTGGTACAGTGTTTTCTATCGGTTGTGATGATTGAATTTTTAGCGTTGAGGTGCGTTTCAATTTTGCCACCCCGTTTTTCAACCTGCAAAATAATTCCCTGCACTGCATCATTAATGAGTTCATGCGCATCATTGGCTTCCCAGCTAAACTCAAAATCTTTCCGGTCGAGCCGGGCGATAGTGAGAATATCTTCCACTTGCAGATTCATCCGGGCATTTTCTTTTTTAATCATCCCGGTAAAATATTTTATACGTTCCGGATCGTGAATCACTTTCTCATTTGTAATCGAATCAGTAGCCACCGAAATGGTTGCAATGGGCGTTTTAAACTCATGCGTCATGTTATTGATAAAATCCGATTTCATTTCCGATATTTTTTTCTGCCTTATAATATAATAAATACTGCCGGCAAAAGCGGCCAAAATAAAAAATGAAAAAATGAAAGAAGCCACAAGCAACCAATTTAGCGACCGGTAAATAAAACTTTCGCGACCGGGGAAAAAAACTGCCAGTTTCAGGTTACGGTTAAAAATGGCATTCGGATACAAATCGACCTGGTATTCTGAATGTATCAATTGGATTGAATCGGCCTTTGATGAAGTGTCCGTTAAAAGGCTGTCAGTTAAAATTCCAAAATTAAATTCAATTGGAATATTCCTGTTTTCAAGTTCTTCTGTTAAAATTCTTTTAACATCGGCAGTATCCACTTCAGTTTCATCCCATGTAACAATTTCAGTAAAAACCTGGCTGGCAATTTGTTTTAAATTTCCGGCCCGCTGTTTTACGCGTGTCGAAAGTTCGGGAGCAACAATGAGGGTGGAGTCGATTCGGCTTAGCACAGAATCGATTTTTACCAGGCTAACAGAAAAGAATGAATCGGCATTTAAAATAAGAGTATCCTGCAGAAAAACTAATGAGTCTGATGAACCTGAGTTTTGAAAATGATAAATGAACCCGTTTTTAGGGTTCCCTTTTGAGGAATCTGAAAGAAAGTGAATTTTGTTGTTCGAATTCATTAATTGCTCTTCAATCCTGACTTCCACATTCTGGTGTTTTGTTTTAGGTGCTTGTTTCCTGATAATATGAATTGGCCTCGGAGGTGTTTTAAATGAATCAGGAACAGTAGGCGGTGCCGGCAGGTTTTCAAAGTAAAAATCATAGTTCTTTTTGTTGTTCCATTCCAGTGAGTCGCTAAAAACCATTTGGTTAACTACATTCAGATTTTGCCGGTCTTCCAGTTTTTTTGCCGTGCTGTTCAGTGCATCGTTAACACTTCGGCTAAATAATTCATTTTTAACCTGAATGGCATTGTTCATCCAAATCAGCTGTACAGCAATAATTCCAAAAATTGAAACCGCCATAAATACAACCAGTCCGGTGAAATACTTCTTGTTCATGGTTCAAATATAATTATTTTAAAAGGCCGATTTTATATTTTAACTTTTCCTTAACTCATTTTAACCGGGTCTTAACTGATTGAAAGCGTGCTTTTAAACTATCTTTGTTGTATCAGTATTTACAAATTTAAAATCGAAAATTATGAAACAATTAATGTTTATTATCGGATTTCTTCTCGGGTCTTTTCTCCTTTTTTCTTCTTTTTCTTTGAGGGAAACTCCACAGGAACCGCCGCGCGGAGAAAAGGGCGAAAAAGCAAAACGACAAATTCGTTTGGAGAAAATTGAAAATGGGGAAAAGACAGTTCTGGATACTGTAATTGAAGGCAACCAGGTTTTTATTTGGAACGGAGATACAATTGGTTCAGCAAAAGAATTAAAATGGATTATGGAAGAGGATTTTAATATGGACTCAATTCATAAGAATTTTGAATTTCGTTTTTTTGAGTCTGATAATGATGGTGAAAATAATGATGGTGAAAATAAATTTATTTTTGCACCCCATCCTCCACACTCACCCAAAGCTCCTCAGGTTTTAAGGTTAAACAAAAAATTTAATGGAAATGTAATTGACCTGGGCGATCCGGGAATTATTTCATATAAAAAGAAAAAAATGAGCGGCGGACGCGAAAAAATAACCATAATTAGAAATGAGCCAAATGAAAAAGAATTTGGACAAGAAGTTTTAGTAGAAATACCGGAAATACCCGAACCAGCGGTTTGGATGAGTGAAAAAAGTCCTGAAAAAGTGAGATCCATTAAAGTAATCAGGCATGATGATGGTAAAGTTGAAATAACTGAAGATGAAAATATTAAAGTTCATAAAAAAGACGGGAAAGTTATAATTGTCCGCAAAAAGATAAATGACGGAACTGAGGAAATTGAATTAGAAATTGAAGAAAACGAATAGTCTGAGAACAATTAAACACGTATTTTAAACAGCAAATTAAAAGCCGGGACAGCATTTTTGTGCCGGCTTTGTTTTTATTTAAATTTGCTCCCAGCCCTGCCTGTAATTGTGCCGAATCCATTTTTCAACCGTTTGGAGTGCCGGCATTGTTTCATATTCATAATTGTTCCGGGGATTTCCGTTTACGAGTTCAAACTGGCTGTTTTTAAGAATACGCAGCACATCGGTAGAACCAATATTTTTGAAACGCATGTTTGGGCCATCCCAATAAAGCTTGCGACGAAGGCTTTGAAGTCTTACCGCCAGTGCGCCAAGCGCAACAGTTTCGCTCAATGGCCCCGAGTATTTAAAGTTCGAAAAGGTTTCCAGCCGTGTTTCTTTAGGTTCTTTGCAGGCACGCACCCAATCCTGTTCATGACCACCTTCGGAAGGATAAAAAATTCTTCGTATTGTTTTTTCAGGTTCCTGAAAACGTTCCATTTCATTGGTTGGTAAAAGCGTTGGGTTATTTGCGTAAGCTCCGCACATAATTTTTCCCCTCGTACCATAAAAAATGCATCCTCCATCCTGATCCCCCATCATTTCTCCATCTTTCAATTCATTGGGCCGCGGAGGCATCCATCCACCATCATACCAGTTTACAGTAACTTCAGGCATGGCTACCTTGGGCAGGTTATCGCGCCGCGGAAATTCGAACCGGACAAATTCAGAGTTGGGCAAAGAACCGGTATTAAATTCAGATGAACTTGCTTCCACCGAATCAGGATGTTTAAGCATAAGAGCTTTAAAAACAGGATCAAGAATATGGGTTCCCATATCGCCTAAAGCGCCGGAACCAAAATCCCACCAGCTTCTCCAGGTAAACGGATGATATACCGGGTGATATTCTCTCCAGGGAGCAGGCCCAACAAATAAATTCCATTCCAGGTCGCGGGGCACTCTCCTGTCACGTTCGGGTGTATAAATGTTTTGCGGCCAGTTTGGCTTTGTGGTCCAGCTGTCAACATGCGTAATTTCGCCGATTGTACCCGCCCAAATCCATTCGCACATTCTCCGGATTCCTTCACCTGAGTTTCCCTGGTTTCCCATTTGGGTAGCCACACCAAACCGTTGAGCTGTTTCTGCCAGTACACGCGATTCGTAAATAGAATGGGAAAGCGGTTGCTGAACAAAAGTATGTTTCCCTTCCCGGATAGCCATTACTGCGGCCAGTGCATGGGTGTGGTCTGGAGTGGCAATTATTACGGCATCAATATCTTTTTGTTCTTCCAGCATTATACGGAAGTCTTTGTATTGTTTTGCCATGGGCCAGCGTTTAAAGGTATTAGCAGCGTAATCCCAATCCACATCACAAAGTGCAACTATGTTTTCAGTTTCAATATTCCGGAGGTTTACATAACCGTAACCGCCAACACCAATGCCGGCAATGTTTAATTTGTCGTTAGGCGATTTGTGTCCCAGCCCGGCTACTGTATTCGAGGGTAAAATCGTTATCCCGGCAAGTGAAGTGGCAGTAGCGCCGATAAATTTACGTCTTGTGAGCTTATTTTTTTTATTCATATTTTTCTAACATTAAACCGCCCAAACAGGTTGCCGCAAATTAGCAAAAAATCAGGAAAAAAAGCCGATTAGCAAACCTTCGATTAAAAAAGATGTTATTGATAAAAAGCTTATTTATTTTGAATCAATTTTATAAATGATGAAACAAATTACTTTATTAATGCTGATTGCCGCATTTTCATTGTCAGCCCGGTCGGGAACACAAAAATTCCCTTTAATTGGAGATAAAGCTCCCTCATTTACAGAGAATACCACTAACGGAATATTGAATTTCCCTGAAGATTTTGGCAAGAGCTGGAAGATTTTATTCAGCCATCCGCTCGATTTTACGGCGGTTTGTACGTCAGAATTATGTGGACTGGCCATTAATCAGGAAAAACTGGATTCGCTGGGAGTAAAAATTGCAGTTATATCTATTGACGAGATTGAAAGGCATTTATTATGGAAGGAATTTATGGAAAAAGCCATGAGTGAGGACGGCGAGGATGTAAAAATAGATTACCCCATTGTGGCTGATCTTTCAGGAAAAATATCCAAAAAATACGGTATGCTGCATTCTTCAGCAAGCAACAAAAGGAGTGTCAGGGGTGTATTCATTATTGATCCGGACAATATTGTTCAGTCCATTTCTTTCTATCCCATGAATGTTGGCAGAAACATCGATGAACTTCTGCGAACAGTGGCTGCCTTGCAATTAACTCAAAAAGAAAATGTTCTCACCCCTTACAACTGGGAACCGGGCGATGATGTTCTGGTTCCTCACAAACCTTATACTGAAGATGAACTGGAGAAGAATCCGGATCTGAAAAATCAATACTACAATAAGGGAGAATTTATGTGGTTCAAAAAAATGAATAAATCCAAAACAAATAAGGATTCGAATCAGGATTAGAAGAATTCAGTTTTATAAATATTACCAATAAAAAAAGGATGTTCGAAACCGAACATCCTTTCTGTTATCACATATAAAATATTATGCAGGCATATCAGGCAAACTCCATGGTTTGCGGTAAGTATGCTTAATCAGTTCTGCTGCAAATTCTTTTGCTGATACCGGGTCAGTCCAGGTTTTTGCAAAGGTTGGATGACCATCTTTAATTTCAAAACCGTCTCTAACTACTGTACGGATGGTTTCATCGTCGGTAAGGTTGGTGAATTTCATGTTTTCGCCATCCCAGTCCAGCACTTTGTTCAGCGATTGCAAACGAACAGCAAGTACTCCCATTACAACCATTTCGTTAAATGGTCCGGCTTCGCTGAAATCGGAAGCGGTAGGAACACGGTTTTCGGGGCTTTCTTTACATGCACGCACCCAGTCCATTTCGTGTCCGCCACGGGTAGCATTGTCAATTCTTCTTCTGAACTTCGGAGCATCCGGAACGCGACCTGATAGCAACCATGGATTAACACCGTAGCAACCACAAATAAGTTTATCTTTTGTGCCGTGGAAAATTACACCACCGCCGCTGTCGTTCGGATTTTTACCTGCTGGCCAGCCTTCGGGTAAATCCCACTTAATACCACCATCGTACCAGTGAACATCAACCTGGGGCAATTCGGCATTTCGCTTCATTCCTTTCCAGGCGCGTTTTGGTGAACGGCCAGGGAAAGTAAGTTTTACAACTTCCGAAACCGGTGCACAATCATTCAGCAACAAGCTTGAACTTCCCTGTGCATGAATCGGATAGCCTAATTCAAGCCCAACAAATACAGGATGTAAAATGTGGCAGGCCATATCACCAAGGGCACCTGTTCCGTAATCCCACCATCCGCGCCAGTTCCACGGGTGGTAAATTTCATTGAACGGACGCATTTTGGCCGGTCCAACAAACAAATCCCAGTCAAGCGTATCAGGAACCCAATGTCCAACTTCTGGAGTGTTTAAACCTTGAGGCCAAATCGGACGGTCGGTGAAAGCTTCCACCTTTGTTACTTCACCAATCTCGCCGTTTACGAGCCATTCAGTTGTCAGGTTTACGCCTTCACCTGAAGAACCCTGGTTACCCATTTGGGTAGCCACCTGGTGTTTTTTGGCCAGTTTGGTTAACAAACGCGATTCGTAAACCGAGTGGGTAAGTGGTTTTTGAACGTACACATGTTTTCCCATTGTCATTGCATGGGCAGCAACAAGAGCATGGGTGTGGTCTGCTGTAGCTACAACAACTGCATCAAAATCTTTACCCATTTCATCGTACATTTTACGCCAGTCATAGTACTTTTTGGCATTTGGCCAACGGTCGAATACACCATTTCCACCAGTGTATTTCCAGTCCACATCACAAAGCCCGATAATGTTTTCAGATGCCAGGTTTTTCAGGTTAGCAAAACCCATACCTCCAACACCAACACCAACAATGTTGAGTTTGTCACTTGGGGCTTTATGCCCCAGCCCGGCCACCACATGACTCGGAACAATGGTCAATCCTGCTGCAGCAGCAGCTGTTGTGCCAAGGAATGCTCTCCTTGTAAAAGCACTTTTGTTCGAATTCTTTTCCATAACAAATAAAAGTTTTAATTGGATAGGTACTATTTATTCCTATTTATTTTTATTTACAAAAAACCGTTAAATATAACCATATTCAACGTTTCCTCAAACATAGCAGTATAAAATGGTGTACCCGGTAAATGAAATATTTCTGCTTCTATCTTGTTGAAGTGAGTGTTTGATTAAGCAAAATAATTCATTATGAGTAGATTAAGCGGTTTTTGTTCGACGGTTTCCTGCACTTGTTAAAAAAAATAAATTGTTTGAAGTTTATTTTTATTCTGTATTCTGCCGAAAATTTTAATTCAGTCTAAATAAATGAGTTCCTTAATTTTAAAAGCAGAAGTTGAAAAACCGGATTTTGCAAAAAGAGTTTTGTTTTGCCTGAATTTTTTATGTCTCAATGATGGTTTCTTTCGGGTAATATGTCCCAATATAAAAATTAACTGTCCCGTTTTGATTCTGTGAACTTTTTGGCACGAATATTTAAGATGCTGAAAATTAGATATTTGATATTTTGGAACATCGATTGTTTAGCTGTTGGTACGCTTGAAGATGTATTTACAAACTAAAAAAATTTATAAACAATTAAAAAACACAAAATCATGAAAAAGTTATCAGTTATTATCGCAACAGTTTTATTTTCTTTTGG